>CALJIY010000039.1 GCA_937973945.1 uncultured Saprospiraceae bacterium
GTTTATTCATGGTGGCGCCTTCAGTGGTGGCTCTAAAACACAGGAAGCGATAGTTGATCAAGCTAACTACTTTGCTTCTAGAGGTTGGGTTTTCGTTTCGATTGATTACAGATTGACAGGAGATTTAGGGTCCATATTTACTGGTATTGTACCACAAGAATGGTTGGATGCCGCAAGTCTTACTGACCAAGCTAAACAACTTTTTGCCATGTACACCGCTCAGCGAGATGCTAAAGCTGCCATGCGATGGATAGTTGCTAATGCAGACAAGTACAATATCAATACCGATTATATTACGGTAGGTGGCGGATCTGCAGGTGCCACCACTGCTATAACACTGGGCATATCCAATCAAGAAGATTTTAGAGATGAAATCAGCCTTACCGATGATCCAACATTGGCTACGACCAATCTCGATCAAACTTATGAGATAAAAAGTATTGTCGACTTTTGGGGATCAAATACAGCTCTAGACGTACATGAATTTATATACGGTACACATCGTTTTGATAGTAATGATCCTCCCTTATTCATAGCTCATGGTACAGAAGATCCGACGGTACTTTTCAGCGAGGCAGAAGAACTGGTTCGTCTCTATGATTCTACAGGAGCACATATAGAACTCAATACCCTAGTTGGCAGAGGCCATGGTCCGTGGGGTGCGACTGTGGACGGAAAGAGTTTGTCAGACTTGTCTTTTGATTTTTTGGTAGCGCAACAGGATTTAATCTTAGCCGATTGTGGTAATCCAATAGACCAAGATGGAGATGGTTTTTCTTCCGATGTGGATTGCAATGATACTGATTCCAATATCCATCCAAATGCGGAAGAAATACCTGATAATGGTATAGATGAAAATTGTGACGGTATAGATGAAACCGATAACGACCCGCCTGCTCCTCCAAATGATCTTGGCCAGCCAAAGGTAAAATGCGAAGGCACCTATTCAGTCATTGTAGAAGAAGACCTCACCTATGCAGAAGGATTAGCTTATACTGGTACTAGCTCTTCTACGACTGCGATTCCATTGAAGCTAGATGTTTACCTGCCAGATAACGATTCTGACAATAGACCTGTTGTCATGTTTATTCATGGCGGTGGATTTACAGGAGGAATAAAACATAAGCCTGAAATTATAGAAATGGCTAATTATTATGCTTCAAGAGGATGGGTTTTTGCTTCTATTGATTATAGAACAACAGAAGAATTAGGTGAGATAGATAGAATGTCCCGAGAAGAAATAATTGCTTATTATAAAGGAATTGCGCCGCAAGAATGGATTGAAAATGCGATGGAAGGTGCACAAACTACAAAACAATTTCAACAAAGCATTGCTATGTATGCAGCCCAACGAGATGCAAAAGCAGCCATGCGATGGATGGTTTCCAATGCCAGCAGCTATAATATAAACACTGATTACATTACTGTAGGCGGAGCATCAGCAGGAGCAATTACTACTATCGCTTTGGGAATTTCAAATCTGGAAGATTTTAGAGATGAAATTTCAATAGCAGACGATCCGACACTTTCCACTACAAATTTAAGCGAGACTTATACGGTACAAAGTATGGTTTATTTCTGGGGTTCTAACATAAAATTGGATGTGTTTGAATTGGTATATGGATTGAATAGATATGATACCAACGATCCTGAACTTTTTATGGCACATGGCAATGAATTTGATCCTGTTACGCCTTATGAAGAAGCTCTAGAATTACAAGGCATATATAACTCTTTAGGCATTTACAACGAGCTTGCTACTTTGGATGGCTATGGTCATGGTGCTTGGGATGCAGAAGTGAATGGGAAAGGTTTATACGAATTATCTTTTGATTTTTTAGTTGAAAGGCAAGATTTGATTGTAGAGGATTGCGGTAATCCAATAGACCAAGACGGTGATGGTTTTTCTTCCAATGTGGATTGCAATGATAATGATCCAAGCATTAATCCAAATGCGGAAGAAATTCCTGATAATGGCATTGATGAAAATTGTGATGGAATAGATGATATGACTACATCTACGCCAGTTTGCACGCCACCTACTGGATTATCTTCTCAACAAACTGGTACAAGAAGACTTAGATTGAGTTGGAATCCAGTAGAAAATGCAACAAGCTATCGAATACAAATTAGAGTTAAAGGTACTAATGAGTGGAGAGTCAATACGATTACTCGTCGACCAGTGGTCAGTGGGCAAGGTCAAGCTAACACCTATGAATTTCGAGTAAAATCCTTATGTGAAAATGGAGAAGAATCGGCCTTTAGTACAATCCAAGAATTCACGATCTCTAATAATTTACTAGAAGCTTCTACTAGAAATAAAGACACAAAAGATGATATTATAGAATTTACAATTCCTAATCAGACCATTCGTCTTTTTCCAAACCCTGTACGGAATTGGTTGGAATTAGAAATGCCTACGAATTCGGTAACTGGTAGTATCCTTATTTATGATATAGCTGGACGAGCACTTTTTAGAAGAGAAGTTGACTCGAGTAATTCTTTTAATCGAATCAATGTTCATCAATTTAAAGCGGGTGTTTATTTCTTAGAAATACAATCCAAAGAAGGAATGCGTTTTAGGCAGAAGTTTATTAAGGGGTAGGTTTGTGGGTGATTTATAATGAGTTTTTGTTTGGGTTTTAGATATGCCAAATCTTCAAGATTTGGCATATCTAGGACTCAGCCTATTACTCCATAACAAATTTTTGCCACTCTGCCCATTCTTTAGCTGCCTCAATATGAAGTTGATAAAAGTTAACTTGCCCATCAAAAAGATCCATTACTTCTGCTCTTTTTAATAGGGTGGATTTTTCAGAAAAATGACCCTGATAAGAACTATATCGATAGTTTTGAAAATCTATTGTTAATTCATGGTGTAAAGGATTTCGATGCAAATACCAAACGAGCCATTTGACATACGATTCATTATCAACCCACTTTCTTCTAAATGGTTTTTGCATCAAACTACCATTTCTACCTTCCTGTTTATTGATAGCTTTCGCATACCCTAAAAATAACTTTCTTAGCTGATTGCTGACCAACCATGAAGCAGTAATAGTTTTTATACGTTGGTGTGGTTGTTCCGTCAAGTAAGAAAAGGGTTGTTTTTC
>CALJIY010000040.1 GCA_937973945.1 uncultured Saprospiraceae bacterium
CTATCTGCAAAAACGGGAATGGATACCACATAGCCAATCAAGCCCATCGCCCAATGAATTCTTTTTTCGCCTATGATTCGAATCAAAAAGTGCGCAAGGGTTTGTGCGCCACCAGATTTCTCTAGAAAGGTGCCGATAATCAATCCAGCAATAATGATAATACCGATATTCCCAATCGTACCTCCAAAGCCTTCATTGATTGTTGTTAGAATAGTTTCTGTTGGGATACCCGTTCCTACGCCATAGAATACGGTGACGAATAATAAGGCTAAGAATGGATGCCATTTCCATTTGGTGGTCGTCAAGATGATGAGTAGAATAGAAATAGCTAGGATGATGAAATGGAGCATGGAGTATTTTTATTAACTGTCAGAACAGGATTAGTAGGATTGTAAGATATTCAAGATTAGGTTCGGTGCTTTTTAATGATTTTTGTTGATCTAGTCTTGTGATAACTTTATTGTCAGAACAGGATTAATAAGATTGCAAGATGTACAAGATTAGGTGCATTGCTTTCTTAATGACTTAGGTCGATCTAGTTGAGACTGTTCAATGAACTGTGGCAAAATAAAATTACTGTTTTATATAAATTTGGTTATCAACCCTTTGTACTCTTGATACTTGAACTTTCACAACTAGTCCAGTACATCATTAAATCTTAAAAATCCTGTTCTGACACGTTCCCACTACTTCCCTTTAGCATAAATATTCAACAACATCCCTACAATAATCAATACAATTCCGAGTAAGCCCAAAAGCGTATAGCCTTCCCCAAACCATAGCCAACCGACCAACAAAGCAAAGGCTGCTTCTAAATATTTCATAGGTGCAACGGTGCCAATAGAAGCCATCTGATAGGCTTTGGTCATAAAATATTGTCCAAAAAAACCGAGAATCCCCATGCTCAATAGCAAGCCCCATTCTACGCCTACTGGTGTTTGCCAATTAAAGATAGAGAAAATTCCGCCTACACAAGTAGCAATAAACATAAAATAATTAACAATGACCAATGGATGATCCCCACTACCGATTTTCCGAATAATCACATAGACGGTTCCACTTAAAAGGGCAGAAACAAGAATGACGCCCAATCCAAAAAAACTGACCCTCGTATCAAAACCTTTTATGAGCAATACGCCTGTGAAAGCAATTAAAAAACAAAACCACTGCAAAGGCGTGATTCGTTCTTTTAAAATAAAAATAGCCAAGATGCCAGCAAAAATAGGGGAGGTGTATCGAAGGGATACGGCAGAGCCAAAAGGAATTAATTGGATGACCCAAAAAAAAGTGGCCATGGCGGACACCCCAACTAAACCTCTGCTGATTAATAATTTTCGTTGATTCCCCAGTATCGGTATTTTTTGCTTTATTAATAAAAAGAAACAAATGATACTGGTCCCAATTGATCGAAAAAATACCAACTCAAAAGCAGGTAGATGTTGTAGGTATTTGACCAAGGTATTCATGATGGTAAAAGCGGAAACGCTAATAAACATGAATTGTAAGGCTTTTATGGAGTTGGTATTTGTAGGCAATATAATTTTTTTTGAATTGAATATTGTTCTTTTTGCATTCTGCGCAGGCTTATGCCTAGAGGCATAAAGAGTATAGGAAAATAAAAGAACTAAAAACCCTAGACAAAAAGCAAACACATCCGCAAGCGGTTCGGGAATAGCCCCCCATCCGCAAGCGGTTCAGGAATAGAATCCTTCATCTCATCTCCGGTATTTTTGTCGGGCCTCCCGCCTAGATGTTGACCATAAGGCGTTGACCCCGATATAAGATTTTAAGTAAACAGAAGTCAATGCCGCTCACGACCTATAAAAATCCGTGTCATCCGCGTCATCCGTGTTGAATAGCATCTAGTTAGGAATCAAACTTGGCTAAGCTCCAGCCGAAAATTCCCTTTTTCAAAACGAATCACTTGATGCAATTCCCCTTGTTTATAAATCACCTTTTCAGGACTGACTTTTTCTAAAGTGCCGCTGACTTTCATCATCGGTCTGCGTACCTCTGTCAGATATCGTTGAAGATTATCCGCAGTGAGATGTTGCAAATGCGTTCTAAATATAGTCGTTTTTTTCAAAGCGACCTGTAACCAATTTTGCTTCCACCAAATGTAAGACAAAACAATGGAATCTAATACTCGTCCTGCTATAATACCGATCCAAGCACCGGTATAGCCCATCCCAAAAGGAAAGGCTAATAGATAGCCAACGCCTAACTGGACAATGTTTCGATTAATAATCGCACTATACATGGCTGGTTTGGTATCGCCGGCCCCTCTTAAGGTGCCTGTTAAAATGATCGCAACGGCCGAGAATACTAAGGCAATTAAGGTATATTTAAAATAGGACAAGCCTCCTTCTAAGATAAGGGGATGACCAGATGGATCAAATAAACCAATAATTTGAGGTGCAAAAAAGAAAGCGGGTAACACAAATAAAAACATGGCCAGACAACCCATGATGGTCAGTATGATTCCTTTTTCATAAGCTTGTTGGGTTTGCCATTTACCTAAATCTTGTCCTATTAAACTGGTGGCTGCTACATTCATGCCTACAATGGGTTGGGCAATGACTTGTTCGATTTGCATGCCAATGGCTAAGACCGCAGCCCCATAAGTGCCTAAAGAGGTGGCTGTCACAATACCGATAATCACTAAATTAGATCCATGTCTAAAAATGCCTTGAATCCCTGAGGGCACGCCAATGGACAAAATATCTTTGATCATTCTCGAATGTGGTTTCCAAGAACCTGCTAAAATATGTATGACGTTCTTACCAGAAAGGAAGAGCCAGAAAGTAAACATTAATAATAAGGCCCTAGCAAGAATGGTCCCTAGCGCTGCGCCGACGACCCCATAAGCAGGAATAGGTCCATATCCAAAAATAAAGAGGTAATTAAATAAGACATTAAGTAGTACAACGGCAATGGTGATGAATAAAGGCGTGATCATATCCCCTGCCCCCTGCATGAGTTTATTAGTCACAATATTGAGGACTAGAAAAGGCGTACCTAAAAATAAAATTTTTAAATAAGCCGTACCAAGAGTGACTGCTTCTTGCTCTCCGCCTTGATTCATTAAGTCTAATAAAGGATAGGCTACAAAATAGCCAATGGCTCCTAAGACTACAGAGATCATGATGCCAGAGATAATGGATTGTCGTGCTACAAAACTCATTTGTCGCTTATCTCGGCTACCTTTGGCTTGGGCCATCAGACTGATCGCCCCACCTGCTACAGATAAGAGAGTAATTAGGATAAATAAGCGAAGGGTATTTCCCATCCCCACTGCTGCAATCGGGATAGGCCCTAGTTGTCCAATCATAATGGTATCTATGACCGTAATTAAGGTCTGTAAAAGATTGGACAGCATGACAGGTAAGGCAAGAATCCCAATTTTCTTTAATAGTGCAGGGTGAAATATACTTGATTGATTCATTATCTATAACAAGTATCTTTCGGGGGGAAAAGTTTTATACAAACTAAAAATAAGCACAAATTAATCCACCCATCAATCCACCACAGAGCACAAAATAGCCAAAATGAATCCACATTCTTTTCATCGGCAAGCCTTCAATAAACGTACTGATGCCTAAAAAGGCAAAACTTACCAAAGCGGAGACTTCTATTCCATGAATTAATCCATGACCGAAAGTGCGATGTCGATCTCCATATTTGCGGTCAAAATCTGCTAAAAAGGTGCTGAACTCAGAACCTTCTTGTCCGAAAGTTGGATCTAAAACAAAGAGTAGGGCAGTAGCAAATTGATGGACACAACACATTAAAATTACATAAGCCATAAATAGCCCAAATAAATAGGTAAAAGCGGCTTTGGCGATACTTCCTTTATTGCCAATTTGATCTACAGATTTGCCAGTAGCATTTGCTAAGGCGGTACCAAATACTTGAGGGTTATACCATACAAAGCCCACTATTAATGGTACAAGAGCAGCGATAGGAAGAATAATAAAATTTGGTTGCATA
>CALJIY010000041.1 GCA_937973945.1 uncultured Saprospiraceae bacterium
TTTAGTTATGAGTCTATAGCTATTTAATATACAATCAATGAATTACAAAAAAATTAATAATATCACCGGCTGGGCAGTTTTCGCAATAGCCCTTATCGTTTATTATTTTTCCGCTGAACGGGTAGGTAGCCTTTGGGATTGTGGTGAATTTATCACCGGAGCCTACAAACTTCAGGTAGTTCACCCACCGGGAGCACCTATTTTTCTCTTAATTGGCCGAATGTTTACCTTTCTCGCCGAAATTTTCTCTAGTAATCCAGAAGATATTTCCTTTGCGGTAAACATGCTCTCTGGTATTTGTAGTGCGTTTGCCGCTACTTTTGTTTGCTGGGTAACGACTATTTTAGGTAAACTAACCCTAGTGGGTCGAGAAAATGATCCTACCGATAGCGAAACCATCGCATTGATGGGCGCAGGTGCGGTAGCAGGATTGACCACTGCTTTTTGTACTTCTATCTGGTTTTCTGCTGTAGAAGGAGAGGTATACGCCATGTCTACTTTTTTTACAGCCCTTACCCTTTGGGCGGCCATTAAATGGTACAGCCTACCCAACGAAGCAGAACACGATCGTTGGCTCGTTTTTTCGGTTTATGCCGCAGGCCTCTCTATGGGAGTTCACCTTTTGAGTTTGCTAACTTTCCCAGCCTTAGCCTTATTCTATTATTTCAAAAAATATGAGCAGCATAATTTATTAGGGATGGCAGGTGCCGTGGCAGCAGGTTTAGGGATTATTGTATTCTTACAAAAAGTCGTTATTTCTGGTATTCCGACCTTATGGTCTAAAATGGAGTTGTTGGCTGTGAATAATCTAGGGATGCCTTTTCATAGTGGGTTGATATTTGTCTTTGCGATTATGGGCGCAGCGTTCTTTTTCTTATTACGCTATGCACATAGAAAGAACTTAGCTTTATTACAAAATCTAGTAGTAGCGGCAGGTTTGGTGGTTATTGGGTTTTCCATATTTGGGGTCATCGTGATTCGAGCGAATTCGAATACACCTATTAATATGAACAATCCGAGCGATGCGATGCGTTTGTTGCCTTATTTAAATAGAGAGCAATATGGAGAGCGAGCGCTTTTGAGAGGAACGAATTTTGACGCTTCTCCTCAAAAAGTAAATGAGGAAGAACGATATGGCCGATTGGGAGATAAATATGTAATTACGGATAAGAAAGTAAACTACGAATATAAAGATAGCGACAAAGTATTATTTCCAAGAATGAATGATAGTGGGCAAGGTAGACCAGCCTTATATCGTCAATGGATAGACAAACCTAGTGGCAAGCCCAACTTTATGGATGGGATGAAATTTATGTTTAGCTATCAATTTGGCTGGATGTATTGGAGATATTTTATGTGGAATTTTGCAGGTCGCCAAAATGGAGATCAAGGCTATTATTCTTGGGATAAAAGAAGTGGTCACTGGCTTTCTGGCATTCAACCTCTAGATGAAGCGCGCTTGTATAATGAGAGTAAATTACCAGATACGATGCGAAATGAGCAGGCTAGAAATAGATATTTTATGCTGCCATTTATCTTTGGATTAATTGGTTTATTGTTTCATTTGCGAAAGCGGCCAAAAGATTTTCTTGGCTTATTAGCGGTGTTTATTATAACAGGTTTAGGTATTATTATCTATACCAACCAGCCTCCCAACGAGCCAAGGGAAAGAGATTATGTATTGGTAGGTTCCTTCTTTACTTATTGTATTTGGATGGGGATGGGTGTGCTGGCACTCTTTGAGTTATTGAGAAAGAGAGCAGGCTTGAATATGTCTATGGGCGCAATTGCTGCCTCTGCAATTGTACTAGTTGCCCCATTATTAATGGGTTTCCAAAATTTTGATGACCATAGTAGAAGACATCATACAGGGTCAAGAGATTACGCTAGTAACTTCTTAGAATCCTGCGAACCCAATGCGATTATATTTACCTATGGGGATAATGATACCTATCCATTATGGTATGCCCAGGAAGTAGAAAATATTAGAAGAGATGTAAGAGTAGTTAATTTAAGTTTGATCGCAGTAGATTGGTATATTGCCCAATTGAATAGAAAGGTCAATGATTCTCCACCAATTAAACTATCTATTTCAGCAGAAGCGTATAGAGGGTTTAAGCGGAATCAATTATTTGTAGACCCGTTTGAAAAAGGACAGCGAATGCCAATTCAGCAAGCTGTCAAGTTTGCTGGAGAAGATCATCCTGTTCCGATTTCTGGAGGGAAGACCTTAGAAAGTTATTTACCTGCTAAGCAATTATTTATACCTATTGACAGGAATAAAATAGTTCAAAATAAGATCATTAGTCCAGCAGAAGCCAACACACTAGGCGGTACAATTGAAATGACGATCAATAAGCAATATATCTTAAAAGGGGATTTAGCCGTAATGGATATTATTGCTTCTAATATATGGGAACGTCCAATCTACTTTGCGGTAACAGTAAGAACAGAATCTCTATTAGGATTGGATGAATACTTACAGATGGAAGGCTTGGGTTTAAAGATTATTCCAGTGAAAGCAGGAAAAGATCCGTTAGTACCAGGTGTATTAGGAAAGGGTAGAGTAGATTCGGAAAAGGTGTACGAAAATGTAATGACGAAATTCCGTTGGGGGAATTTTGATAAATATAGATTGCATGTAGATCGAAGTTATGGCCCAAGTATTCAAAGTCATCGCTACATGATGCTCCGAGCGATTCAAGATTTTATTAAGAAAGGAAATAATGAAAAAGCTATTGCGTTAATAGATAAGTACTTTGAGGCATTCCCTCATATGAATTTTCCTTTTGACTATAATACGATCTATTTCATCAATTCTTATATCTCTGCGGGAGCAGGGGATAAGGCTAAGGATGTCATGCGGGTATTAGCTAAAGAAACAGCAGAGCATTTAGAGTTTTATGCTTCCTTGGATCCAAGTGATCTAAAAGCAGGCTTTACACAAGACCAAAATCTAGCGGATAATACTAGAGGCAGTTTGTTAAACTTTGCCCAGCAATTAAAGGATGAGGCATTGACAAAGGAATTGTCCATGATCTTTGCTGGAACAGGAGCTCCTGTTAAGAATTAAAGTTAGCGCAGAATAGAGTAGCAATAGATTCGTTTAGAATCATAGAAAATTGTTGGTTTTATACAGATTTCGTCTTGCTTATCTGTAGTCTATTCTACTTAAATGCTAAAAAATCAGTATATTTGCGACACAGAACGGATGGGCGTCCTTCTGTTTTTTGAACATGGAAATAAATAGATCAAATATTTGTGACTGTGTTTTTTCTTCGCAAATAATTAAGTTTGGAAAATATATAAACCTAGTAGGGCTTGAGTGCGCTACTAGGTTTACCTTTATAAAGAAGTAATGAAAAACTTAGGAATGAGGATATGAACCCTCTTTCATTCCTAATAATTACAAAAAAAATATTATGGAAGCATTAGCACTAGATCAAGAATATGTAGACCAATTAGATGCCATAGCAAAAGAAATACAGGCATCGGAAGAATTATCTGCTTGGTTGGAAGAAGAGGAAGAAGCGGATTATAAGCGATTACAGGAAACGTATGAGCCAAAAATAACAGCAGTCTTCAGCCATGTAGCAGAGAATGCCCCTCTACAATTAATTGCTTTAGAGGAAAAATTATTAGAGCCAGAGTTTGAGGGATTGTTTTTGCCAAAGATATTGGGATACTCTGTATTGCGTGGAGAAATCAATGAACGATATAAATACATCTTACCACAGGATCACTTTAAGGATGTCTTGATGGCCATTTGTAACTCTTCGAATTTTGATATTATTCGTCAACGAATTGGTCAGAGTGTGCAAATGGGTTTCGCTTTAAGTAGTGATATTTGGATTACTAATTTAATGAATGAGATTGTTAATAAGAAAGTCAGATACTTTCTTAAAGGGATGAAGATAGATAATTTAAGGGCATTAGGAGATCGGGAAAAAGCATATATCCGATACCATAGACAATTTAAAAATACAGAGTTTGCTTCTACGGTATTTCCAGAAACTTTGTCGGAGCTAAAAGTATTGTTTACGTGGTTATTAGACTTTTTAACACATAGAGTAGGCGCAAAGAAAAACAATGCTAGTTTAGTGCCCCATTTACGGAAATTTATTAGTAACGAAGAATTCCAGAAAACAGATGAAATTATTAAAGTATTGACTTTATATATTAATTTCTTTGATTTAGAGAAGGATGATTTAGCGCATTTGAACGGGGTGTTTAATAAAGTTAGACAAGAGATTCCAGACTTCACAGAGAAGTATTTTCAATTCCTATTGGAATTACATGCAGATGGTTTAGATATAGATCCTGCTGCTGATAACAGGGCGTCTACAGTTGTCGATAGAAGTATTAAAGATCAGCTAACAGAGTATTATGATTTGATGGAGCATATACATGGCAAGGGGTATACGCATGAAGGCGCAATAGAAGCCGTCAATAATTTTTACAATGCACATGAAGGGAAATCATTAATAAATGCTTGTGCAAGAAAAACGATTTTTGGCTACTATAATCGATTGATTAGCAACTTGGCTGTTCCTAATTATCCAGAATTATTTGAGATTGCTAAAAACTATCCGGTATACATCAAGATTTTTGGCAACCAAAAATTCAATCAAGATGTGGATGATTTGAACATGGTTTTTATCAAGAAATTACTAAAAGTATATGTTGATAAGCGAGGTAAAGATTACCAAGATATTAAGAAATTTGTATCTACTACATTTGTGGAATTAGGATTTTTGAAAGAAAAAGAAGTGGTAGAATTATTTAAATCTAGAAGAAAGAAAAAAGTACCTGCGAAGAAGTAAGGTGATTAACTTTGTTCCTTTCACTTAAGAAGATAAGGTGCTTTGCGACGAAGCTGAAGCACCTTCTATAAAAACCACATAGTTAACTATGTGGTTTTTTATTTTTCAAGGTAGGTACTCAGATAAAATTAATTAAAATTCATAAATGCTTAATAAAACCTTTCTCCAAGCAGGTGCTTTGATGGCACTTTTGGGGGTAATCTTAGGTGCTTTTGGAGCGCATAGTCTCAAAGCAGTACTACCCGTGGACCGATTAGCTACTTTTGAAATTGGTGTTCGTTATCAAATGTATCATGCAATTGCTTTGGTACTAGTAGCTTTATTAAATCCTTATTTATCGAAACGATCTCTTAAAATAGCAGGAGGCTTATTCCTTGCTGGTATCTTTCTATTTTCTGGGTCCTTATATCTATTAGCTTGTCGAGATGTAATTGGCTTGACTACTTGGCGTTGGCTAGGACCATTAACACCAATTGGTGGGCTTTGCTTTATTACTGGATGGGCTTTGCTTTTTATTGCTGCCAGAAAAAATTCAAAATAAAAATAGAACATGACTAAAACTAAAATACAGAAACAATACGAAAAATATGTGGCTACCATGCAAAAGAAGGCCGATATAGAAAGTGCCATTGCCGTTTTAAGTTGGGATAAGGAAGTGAACTTGCCAGATAATAGTGCAAGATTTCGATCTCAACAGGTAGCTACTTTATCTGGGATGTCTCATGAGTTATTTACAAAGGCATCTTTTGGAAAGTTATTAGCCACTTTAAAATCGGAGAAAAAGGGCTTAGACAAGCGACAAAAAAGAAATATAGCACTCACGCATAAGGAGTACGAGCGATCAAAAAAACTCTCCAAAGCATTTGTTATTCGTAAATCAAAGACGATATCAGCAGCATACCATGCGTGGTTAAAAGCAAGAGCTGCGAATGACTTTCAATTATATAAAAAAGAATTAGGAGCTATTGTTGATATTGCTAAAGAGGAGGCTGAATTAATCGGTTATAAAGCACATCCTTATGATGCCTTGTTAGATATATACGAACCTGATGCTCGTACTAGTGAACTAAGTGTATTGTTTAAAGATGTCAGAGCACAGCTGGTAGCTTTTGTGAAGCAATTGAAAAAGAGGCCGCAAATTAAAAATGACTTTCTATTTAAAAAATATGGTCATAAAAAGCAGTGGGAATATGGATTGAAAGCGCTAGAAAACATGGGCTATGATTTTAAAACGGGCCGTCAAGATATTTCTGCCCATCCCTTTACGATTAGTTTTTCGCCAGAAGATGTTCGGGTAACTACACGTATAGATGAACGAGATTTTACGAATATGCTATGGAGTTGTATTCATGAAGGTGGCCATGCATTATACGAACAAGGTCTACCAACGGATCAATATGGTTTACCTTTAGGACAAGCTATCTCATTAGGAATACATGAATCTCAATCTAGATTATGGGAAAATAATGTAGCTAGGAGTGCGGCCTATTGGAAAGCAAATTATAAGGAGGTGCAAAATTTATTTCCTCGAAATTTATCCGCTATTCCACTAAAACAATTTTATAAAGGCATCAATAAAATAGCCCCAAATTTAATTCGTACGGAAGCAGATGAGTTGCACTATCATTTTCATGTATTGATTCGATTTGAAATCGAAAAAGGATTAATGGAAGGGAGTATCGAGGTAGATGATTTAGAAGAAATCTGGAATGCGAAATATAAGGAATACATGGATGTAGAAGTTCCTGATGCCAAGCAGGGGATATTGCAAGATATCCATTGGTCACATGGCAGTATTGGGTATTTTCCAACCTATTCCTTGGGTAGTTTTTATGCCGCACAGTTTTTTCAACAAGCCGTAAAAGAACTTCCTAATTTGTTGTCAGAGATTGAAAAAGGAAATAATCAGTCTTTATTAACTTGGCTAAGAGAAAATGTACATCAACATGGTCAGTACTATACGGCTAAAGAGTTATGTATTAAAATAACAGGTGAGCCGCTGAATTTTAAATACTTTATGAAGTATGCGAAAGAGAAATTTGGGGAGGTATATGCCTAAGAGAAGAATACCAGTAACATAAATTTCTCTTTCTTATACTATCATGACCGAAGCTTCCGTTTTATGTGAATTATTCACAAGCCCTTAAAATTCCATTATGTATACTATCCGATATGTTATAATTTGTATCAATCTGTTATGTTTTAGCTATGTACAAGCACAAATCTCTTTCGGTTTAAAAGGAGGCGTGAATCTGGCCCAGCAAAATATTAAAGATGTTGGATTAGACCTGGATTCTGATGAAATTACTGGGTATAATCTAGGCGCCTTTTTAGAAGTACCAGTTGGGAATGGGAATATCTACTTTCAACCAGAGATTTTATTAATACAAAAAGGGGGAGATTTAAAGTTGGATGTAACGGATGTTAAAACAACCATCAATTATATTGATGTTCCGATTTTACTAAAGTTGAAAATATTAAACTCTAACTTGTTTAATGTGAATGTATTAGGTGGACCTTCTTTTGGGTATGCCACTAATGGAGAACAGGTGGAAAACGGCACCATTATCAAACTGAATTTTGGAGAGGATAATATCCAGCGGTTTGATGTTGGCATACATGCTGGAGGAGGACTAGGAATAGAATTAGGAAGTTTAACCCTTATTGGCGATGCTCGGTACTTGTTTGGATTAAGTGATTTAGATGGATCTGATCGAGCTATTAAAAATAAAGGAATTATGATTAGTGCAGGCTTGCAATTTCGGCTTTTGGGGAGGTAAGGAGAATGGCTGTCGCCATTTTTTTATAGATGAACACAGAGGCACAGAGGACACAGAGATAATTTTGTTTGTAATTCTGTGTGTTCCGTGACTCTGTGTTCCTGTATTTTTTACTTTTTAAAAAATAAAAAAGATTTACTATTTCCGCCTATAATAAATTCGAGTGTTAATATATATAGACCTTCTGGTAAATCTCCTACGGCTACTCTTGTAGAAAATTCCGTTTCTCCTTTATATTTTTTCTCTGCTATATACACTCTGCCCATCGAATCTGAGATAGTCATATTGACATCCCCCGTACTACCTCTTTCTCTTAAAAAGACTTTCACCTCTTCTTGTGCCGGATTCGGAAATAATAGACTATTAGTTAAACTAGAATTATCTATTTTTAAACTAGAGGCTAAGAAGTTATTTCTTTTGTCTCGTTCCTGTACTAATGACTTCGGATCAAGTGCAGTGGTCAAAGTATAGTCTCCTGATCCGTATTCTATTGGCAGGGGAACTTGGAAGGTGATTTCGAAAGTGTCTTCCCCAGGTTGTATCGTAATCGTTTCGGTATGAATCGTAAAATTTAATGGACTATCTGTTGCTTGGAGCATAAAAGAAATATCTACTTCTGTAGGAGTAGTAACGCCTTCTGTATTAAATTCATAGGTTAAAGCCATCGTTTGTCCTGAAGCCACCGTGCTAATGGTATTTTCTTTTTGAATTCCAAAATCTGGGAAAAAATCACAATCGGTGATTAAGTCTGCTAAGTCTGTTGTTTCTAAATAAAAATTCATTAGATCATTTTGACCAGGGCTAAAACGACTGGTACAACTTAATGGCGCATAAGACATAATATTAGATGGATCAGGATTGTATCGATCACCATTACTATCTACAAAATTTCCCTCATAGGTGCAGCCATTTAAGCCAACAAGACTCAAATTAGGATCAGCAGGGGTATCACAAATTAAATCACCTGCTTGTTCGCAATTAGAACGATTGACAAGTTCCACACCTGCTGCTGTTTCGTGGGTATGAAATAAACCAAAGAAGTGGCCTATCTCATGTGCCAATACGGTTCCGTTCGTACTACAATCTTTTTGCATGAGTATAAATCTAGAATCAGATTTTCCATCCCAGGGGAAAGTAGAAATTCCACAGGCAGAAGAAGTGATCTGATTCCCTATTTCATCCACATAATAAATATTAATCGTATTGGGTTCGTGATTTGATCTGACATTTAATTGCCTATCGACATCACTATAAGTATATAGCGTTCTATCTATAATAATACGAGGTGCACCACATAAAAAAAACTCCAAACCCGCACCAGTAAAAAAACGATTGACTGCATCTACTTCATCATATAGCTGGGTAATATCAATATTAGCACCATCGGTGGTTCCTTGTACTACATGAATCGTAATCCCTATTCTTCGTTTGTTACTGTTCCTAGAAGAGGCTTTCTTATTTCTTCGAAATTCATCGAATGCAAGCGCATCAAATTCTAGATTAGGGTGGTAGGGCATTGCACAGCTTTGCGCATCCATGGAATTTGGCAAAACGAATCCGACTAATAGAAAAATGGTTAGAAAATTGCGTATCATATTGTATAAAAAGTGGTTTTAGAGAATCGGGTGTTTATGTAAGTAACGGTTTTTCTTGCGAAAAAATATTTCTAGGAAGCTTACTTTGTACAAAGTAGGCGTCAAATAACTATTTTTGTACCTACTTGCGACAGTTTAAAGCTTGTAATAGGGACTAAAATATCA
>CALJIY010000042.1 GCA_937973945.1 uncultured Saprospiraceae bacterium
TATTTATGCGTGCTGACAACATCTAGCTAGGTCTGACAGCGCAGCAATCTGACAACAAAGTGGCCTGACCTCTGACTTCTTTAATAAGCCCCATGGTATCGCCGCAAGAACCATTCCACCACTAATAAGCCCATTAATAGGAAAAATACCCATTTTAGATTAATAACAGAACGGGTTTTAGTCGTCTGGTATAAAACAGGTTTTACAGATTTCTTAGCTTTTATTTTATCAGAGATAGAAGCAATGTCTGCTGGATAAACGATTTCTCCACCAAATTGCTCACTTAATTGTCTCAATAAACCATGATCTGCCGTAGTGACAAAAGATTCTAATTGTAGTGGCTGTACACTAAATTGCCCTTTGTAACTTAATTCTTCTCCATTATAAAAAGTTGATCCTTTATAGGTATAGTTGCCTACGGGAAAGAGACCAGCTTTTAGGCTATAGGAACTAGCTGTCTTATTAAAAGTAAAAGGAAATTCTTTCCCTTCTTCGTTTTTGATTGTTAAACTAACATCTGATTCATTAATCAATTCATAATTTTCATTGTAAACCTCCCCATCAAAAATAACAGGTTCATTTTCATTGAAAATATTTTTATCTAAGCTAATTCGGAACTTTCGTTTATCTTCTTTGAGGGTTAGGTATTGGAGCGATTTGCCTATGATTTCTTCAAAGATATCATGATTTTGATGCTGTAAATAATCAAATAACCTCCATTTCCAAATACCCTCTGCTGCTAGGATACCTGTCTTAATATCTCTCACTTCCCCTAACATGAATAATGGATACTTAGTATCTACTTTTCCAATTCGCTGATATAATAGGGTTTGACCATTGGCACTAGCTGCAAAATCCCCAAAAGGCGCATTTAATGGCGCAAAATTGGGTAGATTCTCTTTGGTATTGTCATCTATGGTGAATAGAGAAAAATCAGTAGCGGTAATTCCTTGGACCTCATTAGGGGTATTCGTATCGCCTTTGATAGACAATAGATCTTGCGCACTACTCACCAAGCCTAAATTACTTTGGCTACCTACAATAAACAATCGAGGTTTCTTTTTGCTATTTAATTGATTTAATAAACTACTAGCATCATTCGTACTACTCGGTAATTGATGGAGAACGACAAAATTATAGTCATCTACATTTGCCTTTAGCTGATTAATGTATTCAATCTTGATCTCGTAATTTTTATTCTTTTCGACGACCTGCTTAATAGTTGTTAAATCAGGATGTGGCGAATTAGCAACGACTAATATTTTTTGTCGCGCATCTAATACATCTATGAATATTTCTTTTACATTATTGGAAGTGGTGACCTCTCCTGCCACTTTATTAAGGGTCACCCTAAACCGTTGCACCCCTGCCTGATCCGCTTCTAAAATAATCTCTTGTGTTTTAAAGAAATCATTTTTCTTAATGCTGATCGGTACATTCTGTAGCTTTTTACTTTTACCATTGACAATTTTAGAAATCGTCATATTCGTAGCCTCACCAGCACTATTCTGTGCAACCACGTCTACTTGTATGCTAAATTTATCCCCTAAATAAGCAATCTTATTATGAAAAATTCGCTTGATTAAAACATCCTTTTGAGGGGTGGTGTCGCCTAAAGCAACCGTATAGATAGGGGCACCTAAGCGCGTACTAGCGTATACAGGATTGCTGCCTTCATTATAAATACCGTCAGAAGCTAATACAATCGCCCCCAAATTTTGATTACTATACAAATCATACATGGATTTTAGAACCTCTGACATATTACTAACCTTATCAGTAAAGGCGAAATCTACCCCCTCTCGTACCTCATTCCCAAAAGCATATTCCTTTAGGTCGTAGTTTTCTGATAAAGTCGTTTTAAGATTGGCATAATTGGTCTTATAGGTCTGCAATTCTTCTTCTGACATATCCGACATCACCGATTCTGATTGATCTTGTGCCAAGACCACAATCGGTTTTTTCGTATCGGTCATCAAACTTTTAATCAGCGGAGACAGTAAAAGGGCAGCTAATAGACTGACAGCTAGGGTTCGTAAGATCGCCATGATCCATTTGAGCCAACTAGCTTCTTCTAGGAAGGTTTTATCTCGTAGGTATACAATCAGCGCGTAGCCAATGCCTAGTCCAAGACATAACAATAAATACCAAGTAGGATATTGAAAGGTTAGATTTTCCAAGTAAGTGGGTTTTTAATACTAAACTACTAAAATATAGTCTTTTATTTTGGCAGACTACATCCTTTTCTTTTTTCATTGAAAAAAAAGAAACTTTTATAACACTATTTATGCCTCTAGGCATAAGCTAACTCGACCTTGATGCTTCTTAGATGTTACCATCTAGAAGCTAAGTTTAGATTTTGACAGCTTAAGCGGATACCAAATATTAAACAGGAAAATTTCCTGCCAAAGATGACAAGGATATTTCTATCTATAAATACGCAGTAAGTAAATGAAAGGTTTTGGAGGAAATATTACAATATTCGCTGCATGATCGGTAAGAATCGGTCTGGAATAGTCGTTTTTAACTGTCCAATCACTTCAAATCCTTTTTTTAGATAAAAATCAGTAGCATGTGGGTCGGCATATAATTTCATTAAACTATAACCATCCAACTTACTTCTGTTAATAGCATCTTGTAATAATAAGCTACCAATTCCTTTACCTATAACGTTTGGGTGAATAAATAGATTATCTAGTTCGATAGTTTGTTGGTCTATTACAATAAGAGAATAATAGCCAATAATGTTCTCGTATTGAAGTAGTTTGTAGACCTTATGCTTCGTGATATATTCTGGTGTAATAATGAGTTCAGAGGACCATATCTCCATTTGCTCCTCTGAATAGCCCCAATAAGCTTTGGATAGTTTGGTGAGATGGGTAAGTTTGATGTGGTCGTTGACTTCTGCGGAAATAATCATGTTTGCGTCGTTAAAATCAACTAATAAAACAGAAACGAACCGCCTCCCCAGGCTTCAACTGCGCCAAGTGATCTAATTCTTCTGGCAGGACCACCGCTATTCTAGGATACCCACCAGTAGTCTGCGCATCGCGCATTAAAAGAATCGGCTGACCAGCATTGCTGACTTGTATTGTGCCGACTACGATTCCTGAGGAAATGACTTCTTGTTTAGATTCTATAGATAATTCTTTTCCTAATAATCGATAGCCCATTCGATTTGAGTCATTGGCAATGGTATACGTCTGGCTAAAGAAATGAGCAATGGTATGGGAAGAGAATTGGTCAAATTCTGGACCGGGTAATACATTTACTACGATAGAATTTTCATAATCGGGTGGGGGAGGGCTGTTTCTTTTTTCAATAAAGGGAGTAGCTTGGATTGTCAATAAGCTATCTTTTTTTATAAGACTATCAGGAGTTAGTTTGGCAGTAGAAGTAGTCGCTGCACTAGCACTCCCTAACCATCTTTGAACCATCCATTCACCACCTACGGAAAGATACGCTCTACAGCCATTTTGTATCCTACCAAACTTTAATATCGCACCTTCCTTAATAGCAACTGTTTCATACATAGGTATCGGTGTACGGTTTACCATAGGCGATAAGTTAGCGCCAGTAATTGCAATTTGTACTGTGTGATTTATTTGTATACTAGGTCCTAATAAAGTTATCTCTAGTACAGGATGGTCTTCTGAATTCCCGACCAGCCAATTGGCTAATTGGGCAGCAGTTTGATCCATTGCTCCACTAACAGGAACACCAGATGCTTGATGCCCAACTCTGCCTTTATCTTGAACGGTCGTCCAAAGGCCGGCTTTTAGAAAATGGAGTGTACTGGAATTATGCATATAAATTAGACCAATTAAATTGATTGGAATCAATATCTTTTGAAATTGTAAAAAAGTCCTTTTTGGATATTGCTTGAAATTGTACTTGATCGCCTGCTTGAAATAAAAAGGGAGTATCTTGGTTCGGCATAAATGTAGGAACAGGCGTCTGCCCAATGATCTGCCAACCGCCTGGCGCAGCCGATGGATATATCCCTGTCTGATACCCTGCCAAGCCTACAGACCTTGGGGGAATGGACAAGCGAGGCGTCTGTTTACGCTGACAAGCTAAGTCCTCTGGTAAGCGACCCATATAGGCAAAGCCCGGTAAAAAGCCTAACATATATACTCGGTATATCGTGCTCGTATGGAGCTGAATAATTTCATCAAGTGTACAATTTTTTTCTTTAGCTACAGCGGCTATATCTAAGCCAAATGCTTCCTCATAACAGACAGGAATAATTAAGTGTTTATCTTCTAAGGAATTACTACTCTTAGCTTCTTTAGTAAAGGTAGCAGCTTTTATCTTTTCAATTAATAAAGATAAGGTCTCATAAGAGAGTACTGACCTATCATATCCGATGGTCAAGGAACAATAAGCGGGTATGGTATAAGTAATACCCGATAACTGCGCAGCAAGAATGGCCTTGTTCAAATCAATGACTTGTTCATTAATTTCTTTTTTAATTTTTTGTTCAAAGTTAAGGAGTAGTGTTTCTGCTCCGTATGGTTGAAAGGTCATGGATGTTTATTTTACTTGTCGTTATTTTCAGCTGAACCCCACGTTCAAAGTGGGGTTCAGCTTCATTGGCCGATGTTGAATCTAGGATCGTCGAAGTTTGTAACTTCGATGCTATACGATAATCATACTGCATTGAGGTTACAAACCTCGACGATCCGCTGTCAAAATTACCTATTACCTATTACCGCCCGAATAGCCTTCAAGATTTCCACCGCCGCAGGATTGTCCCCATGAATACAGACGCTTTGGGCAACAATAGGAACAAGCGTGTTATTGGCACTGAGCACTTGTTGTTTTTGGATAATGGATAAAACTTGGGCTGCACTTTTCTGCGCATCTTGAATCACCGCCCCAGCAATTTGTCTGGATTGCAAACGACCATCCGCAGTATATTGCCTATCCGCAAAAGCTTCTGCAATAAAAGGAATCTGTTGTTCTTTCGCCACCGTTTCCATAACACTACCTGCTAAGCCCAT
>CALJIY010000043.1 GCA_937973945.1 uncultured Saprospiraceae bacterium
AGGATGTGTATCTGGATAATTGCCGTAGGTCCCATCATTATCACTGTCTATACCAGAACAACTTGGACCTACCTCAGGAATACAACCGTTTGTATCATCGATATCATAATTAGGATCACTAGGATCTGCATTTCCATAATAGCCGTCATTGTCTTGATCCATTGGTGCACATACAAAAAGATGTGCAAAAGGTACACATGGATTCATATCATCTGTATCATATAGACCATGAATTGATGGGTAATTACCATACACGCCATCTCCATCATTATCTTCGCCGACACATACCGCACTCACCTCTGGATAACAAGCATTATCGTCTTGCGCATCATATGGCGTTGCATTTGCATAAAATCCATCTCCATCTTCATCAATCAGAGCAGGTGTGTTTTGAGAATTATCATAACAAGAATGTATCGAAAATACAAGTCCTACACCTCCAAAAGAAGGGAGGGAAGCAGGTCCGGTAGATTGTAACTGAAGTGGTGCTAAAACAAGTCCATTTCTAAATTGTATAGAGGTACTCATACCATCTCCTTCATTCTTTTCTGTAAAACCTCCTACTGGATTTTGTACGGATAAGGCATTCAATTCTGTAAATCCTTCTAGTGTACTAAAGCCAGCATCACCTATTGGATTCATACCAATAACTAATAAGCCATCTTCTGCTTGATCTGTAGGAGTGCCATTGCCCAAGTCATTAAGCGCTAGGCTAAAGTCACCCATTACATTATCGCTCCCTAAGTTTCCTTTAAATAAATTGATAGCGTCGTCCTCTTGTGCTACATTCTCAAAAACATAAGCAAAAAGAATCGCTTCATCTGCCTCATCTTTAGATGTACCAACTCCAGGTAATCGTATATCAATGGTACCGGAATTAACATTGCCTAATAAGGCATCAATAGATGCTTCTTCTAAGGTTAGCATGTATAATTCTCTAGAATGCGTAGCTTTTTCTTGTGTTCCATCTATTGACTGGAATTTGAACACATTCCTTGTTAAGGAATTATCAACAGAACTATGGAGATATATCACACCAGCGGTACTTGATAACTTTGCACTAATGAACGGTACACCATTATTTGTATTTTTAAAAGCAAAATTATCCCCCAACCATTGGCCATTTGAATTTTGAGCTGGATCGCAATTGGCATCATCACTACAATGTTCTCTCTCAAAATCTGCAATAATTACTAGCGTTCGATTTTCTCCTCTTGGTATATTGAAGTTTAAAATTCTAGGTTTTGTATTTGCCCCTTTTACTTCATCAAAAGAGCTCGCTAATAAGTTAACACCTTCATCGCAGCCAGTTTCTATATTGTCTTGACAAGGTCCACAGACAGTACCTATAGCTTGTTGGGCTAACCAATCTCCCACTGGTATTCGGATGGTACTTCTACCTGTACTTCCATTGTTGCTGCAAGCAAAAATATATCCGTCTCCATCTTCATCAGGACAACTACACTGAGCAGCATCTCCATTTGGTTCGCATGCATTCTGATCATTAGGATCATATTTAGCATGGTTCACTGGATAGTTGAAATATAGACTATCTCCATCCATATCTATTCCTACACAAACCCCATTATCTTGGTGTGGATCACAAGGACTTAATGGATCTGTATCCGTACCAGATTGGTAGGTGCCATCTTGTCCTGTTTCTATATCGTCAGAGATACTATCTCCATCTGAATCACTATTTTTATCATACGGATCTATATCATTACCATCAGCAACGCCATCATTATCATCATCTGGATCAGAGCCATTTAATTTTCCGTCATTATCAAAATCACAGAAACTTTGTGTATTGTCTCTAACACAATCGTCATAGTTTGCTTGCGTCACTACTTCCGCAGTTGTGACCACGAAATTAGATTGATTCTGCTCATTATCTGGATGGTTATAAACAGTATTCCAGAGTAAAATAGATCGATCATTATTAGGACCTTGGAAGATGACCGTACCATCCATATTAAAGTCCCTTGTCGTATATCCTTCACTAATGAAATTACTTAAACGATCTTCGTTTTGTTCATCTAATAGAATTTGTAAGAACATGTAGAAGATGTCATTATTTGGCCCTTGGAAAACAGTCAGATCATCTCCGTTCAAGTCTCCACTCCAAGAAGCTAATTTCCCGTCGATTTCTACTCTTGGGGTATTTCCTCGTACTGGTGTAAATCCATCACTAAAATCAATGAAAGGTATATTGTTCGCTGTAAACGTATATGGGTAAGCTGTTTCTGCTCCCAAGTGATTTCTGTGTCTTAATTTGATGTAATAGTCGCCATGAGCTAAGTTGTAAAAACTAATGATTGGCTCCCCTTCAGCAGTTACCACATCACCATCTCGCTGAATTAATGCGGAACAGGTAACTAAAACTTTATCGTAGTTATTACCATCTTTTATTTCTAAAAAGACCCAATCCACAATAGCATCATTTCCTGTTTGTGCAAGTAATTCCGCACTGACCATTTCTCCGCCACCGGTACCTACATGTGTAAAGCCTTCCATTTCACTGTAAGGTTCTTCTGTTGGAATCAAGCCCTTTGTTCTTAGATCATCTCGCATTAAGCCAGTTGTACCATTATTCACTAAAGCTCCTTGTAAGTAAGCTTTCAGTCGAAGAGAGATTCCTTGACAGTTAATTACTTGACTGTATACGGTATTATTACCACAAGCATCTTCCGCAAACCAAGTTCTGATGGTATGGTTATTAGCCCCCGCTACAGCGGTACTTTCTGCATATTGAATTTGTACACTTGGATCACAATTATCTACTGCCACCATATCTACTCCTAGCTCTAAACTGTCTGTCCCATAGATACAATATTTACTTGCATTTAATGGAAGACTACCTTCTATCACTATATAAGACACCGTCTCCACTTCATGAGTTTGATCTAGGTAATCCCACTCTTGCAATCGTAAATCAAAACTGCCAGATCGCTCCATGTTGACTCTGGATAGAACAGGAGCGGAACCATTTTTCGAAGCTACTTGAGTAATAATTATTGGATTATAGTAGGTGTTATTGGTCATGATTCTAGTCCATTCATGATTAATATCTATTGTTCCTACTTCTCCGATTATATCTCCTATATCGTTTTTGATATTGCCGATTTGTTCTATTGCTAGGTATGCCATCGTTTCTGCGGCGTGCGTCTCTTCCGCATCATTTGAGGTTTCTTCTTCTAAATTGACTTGTACAGAGCTTTTTCCAATTGACCTTAAGCGTGGAGCTACTGCATCTGCTTCATTTATTGTTTGCATACTAGTAAAGCAGGCAGGCGTGCTATTAAACGTCCTAGTAAAATTAATAGTTGTAATATTATTTGTCACCTCTAATGTCTTAGCATCTAATAGATAACCGTCTGTTTGAGCACCAGCTTCTATAGCAATCCAAGAAACCGTTTCTCTGAAATGAGGATCTGTATTAGCTTCTTCTTCTTGTAGTTTTAATTCAAACTGATTGGCTGAAATATTTCTAAGCCTTGTAATCACAGCACTTGTATCTTTATTAGATACTACTTGAGTGAATACTAATGGCGTCTGCAAAAATTGTATAGGGAAAGAAACAGTCTTCCAATTTTCAGATACATTTTCCATAACTCCAGCCACCATCTTTTTACCATTTGGTAAAGTATAGATTCTGAAAATATCTGGAGCAATAGCATCTTCAATAGAAACTATCTGTTCATCAGTCGTGCTATTACCACATACATCAGTTGCGGTCCAGGTTCTAGTGATCGTATAACTATGTAAGGCACATCCATCTAATCCTTGCGTACTAATTTCATCTTTATCAATAGAGATAGCTGGACAATTATCATACGCTGTAATAAATGGCGGCAATGGAATTTCTTCATCACAACCTATTGTTATATCATCAGGTACATTTTCTAATGTTGGACTAGTGGTATCTGTTAGGTATAAAGTTACAAATGCTCTCGCACAACAAGTATTACTTGGATTACAAACATCGTAGCTAAATTGGTCAATACCACAGAAGGTAGAATCTGCTACTAAGTATTCGAAAGAACCATCTGCTTTCATGGTTACCTCTCCTTGTGAAGTAGGGGAAGCAATACTATATTGAGCAGATCTATTCTGTACGATATCATTACTAACTACTGTATTTGTATAGATTTGGCCTGGGCAAATATCTGTAAAGTCATCATTACCTAGTACAGTAGATGTACCCGGGTTCGTCAATGTAATAATATTACTATTGGTGCCACATGGTTCATCACAATACCTTGCGACAATATTATAGTTACCAGATCTCAATCGATCGAATCGAACTCTATTTTCTTGTACCCAAGAGTTTCCGCCATCAAAA
>CALJIY010000044.1 GCA_937973945.1 uncultured Saprospiraceae bacterium
TGCTGGATTACAGGCAACTTTAGTTTGTGCACTTAGGTTAGCAAATGCAAAAATTAATAGAACTGGAATCAAAAATGCTTTTAAAATTTTCATTGATAAGAATTTTGTGATGAATTAATTGAAAAGAGGTCAGAGGTCAGAGGTCAGACCGATGTGCTGTCAGGTGTCAGACTTATGATGTTGACGAGGCTCACATCTGACAACGCTCGTATCTGACAGCATAGCGGTCTGACTTCTTCATCACAAAGTTACCTCTGATTTAAGGTGATAGCTGTTGTATGCTTGTTATCCACTTGTTAAAAAGCTGTTAAGCGAAGCATATGCACTAGAATTTATTTTTCTTTGTATCTATGGATACCATTAAATGGAACCGAATCAAAACATTAACCATTGCTTCCGCTTTAGCAATGATTGCCTTGATTGCCTTACAATCAAAATGGCTACTCCATTCCAAGAACCTAATTGAAGAGCAATTTAATCAAAAGGTCTCCATGGCCTTATCTATGGCAGTGACAGAACTTGGTCATGGTGAAATCATTTGTGCCGTACCTACGCCTACTCCTCAATGCTTACCTGAATTTGCCATACTCCCACCGGCACCATCTCAGATAGAGGAACAGTCTTTACGGGTGGTTTTGGATAGAATACTTCCATTATTTGATATTCCTTTAGACTATGAAGTGGCCATTCACGATCAATCTATTGCTTGTGGGATCAATTCCCCTAGTTGCTGTTCGATGGATATGGTGGCAGGTTTCGAGGATGATTTTTTGAATATCAGCTTTCCAAATAGGACACAATATGTACTCAAAGAGATGGGTTTGATGATTGGCGCATCCATTGTCATTTTATTATTTATTAGCACCCTTTTCTGGTTGACTATTTATTACCTCATTCAACAACGGACAATTGGTGAACGCAATAAAGATTTTTTCAATAATATGGCGCATGAGTTTAAAACGCCTTTAACCAATATGCAATTAGCCATACGCCTACTTAATAAAAAGGAGCAACATTTAGCCGATAATAAATATCTAACAATTGTAGATAAGGAAATCCAAAAGCTTAGTCATCAAGTAGAACGAGTATTAGAAGTTTCTAATCTAGAGAACGGTGCGTATCAATTAAAGTTGGAAGCTTTAAATTTATCAGACTTGTTACAAGAAGTGTTGGAAGAAATGAATATTCAGATACAAGCGCAACAGGCCCATATTCAAATGACGATCCCTTCCAATCTAAGCATTATGGGAGATGCCTTTCATTTGAAAAATGCTTTTAGCAATTTGATCGACAATGCCTTGAAGTATAGCCAAAAACCACCAGAAATACATATTTCTTGTCAACAGCAGGAAGCAGGTATTGTCTTGCTATTTCAAGATAATGGTATTGGTATCTCAAAAGCTAATCAGCAAATTATATTCGATAAATTCCAACGTGTTAGTACTGGCGCGATACACAATCAAAAAGGCTTTGGCCTAGGTCTAGCTTATGTTAAAAAAGTAATCGATCTACACCGAGGCTTTATTAATATCGTTAGTGAATTAGGTAAAGGGAGTCGCTTTGATTTGTTCTTACCGAATAATTAGAATAGAGAGTAGAGATGTATTTCGGTTAAAAGTTATCGAAATCTCTTTGAATGTAAACGAAAACTATCTCTTTTCTCTACTCTCGCTTCTCTACTCTCAAAAATATCCGTAAACATGAATGAAACAGCTTCCAAAAACATCTTATTAATAGAAGACGATCTACATCTTGGTTTCTTGTTAATGGAATATCTAGAAGGAGCAGGATTTCAGGTAAAGTTGTGTAGAGATGGAGAAAGTGGTTTAAAGCAGATAAAGATCAGTGCCTATGATATTTGCATCTTAGATTTGATGCTCCCTAAAATGGATGGATTTGATTTAGCTAAAAGAATAAAATTAATAACACCAACTACGCCTTTCATTTTTTTGACCGCCCGTTCTTTAAAGGAAGATAAGCTAAAAGGATATTCCCTTGGCGCTGAGGATTTTATTACCAAGCCTTTTGATGAAGAAGAACTCCTCTGCAAATTACGAGTGATACTAAGAAAAAAGCCTTTAACAGAAAAACCTTTCAGCCAACCCACTCAATTTAATCTAGGCGCCTATCACTTTGATTACAATCGACAGGAATTAAGGATAGCCGACAAGCAGTATCGCCTTACAGAAAAAGAAAATGAAGTCCTCCGCCTGCTTTGTTTACACCAAAATAAAATACTAAAAAGAACGGATGCTGTAGAGCAAATTTATGGTAAGAAAGATTATTTTTTAGGTAGAAGTTTTGATGTGTTTATTTCTAAGATTCGGAAGTTATTGCAGCAGGATGCTAATGTGTATATTGAAACGGTATTTGGCGTGGGATTTATTCTTCGGGTGGAGTGAGATTTGATGGGGCAGAAAAATCAAAAATCAGATATCAGAAATCATACTTCATACATCCATCTAGTTCAAAGCGTGCTGGATATATGAGGTATAATTTCTGATCTAAGAGAGAAAGTTCAAGTTCAAGTGTCAAGACAAAGTATCAAAACTCACAAATCGTTGACAACCAGACCTATATAAAACTGTCGTTTTATTTTTGACACAGTTTATTCAACTGTCTCTTAAAATATATAATTTCTACTAATTACACATTAAACAAGAAGTGCATCACATCGCCATCCCCTACCACATACTCCTTTCCCTCCACATTCATCTTACCCGCTTGCTTTACAGCAGCTTCCGAACCTAAGCTTACATAGTCCGCATATTTAATCACCTCTGCTCTAATAAAGCCCTTTTCAAAGTCCGTATGAATCACGCCAGCCGCTTGAGGTGCCTTTGCCCCATCAGGAATTGTCCAAGCACGTACTTCCTTTTCTCCTGCGGTGAAGTACGTAATTAAACCTAATAATTTATAGCTAGCCGTAATTACTTTATTCACTCCTGGTTCCTTTAGGCCCATATCTGTTAGGAACTCCATTCTTTCTTCTAAGGAATCTAGCTCAACAATCTCAGCCTCAATGCCTGCACTAATCAAAACCACTCCTGCATTTTCATCTTTCACTAGCTCCTTAAAGGCAGCCGTATGCTTGTTGCCATCGTGCACAGAATCTTCATCTACATTACATACATATAAAATCGGCTTAGCCGTCAACAATTGCAATTCCTTCATAAAGTCCTCGGCCTCTCCTTCTAACTCTATGGTACGAGCGGGGCGATCTTGATTGAGCACGTCTAAAATCTCTTGTGCAATTTCTACCTTCTTCTTATCTTCTTTATTACCACTCTTAGCCTGTTTCTTTAGCTTCTCTAGTCGCTTTTCTAAGGTGTCAATGTCCTTTAATATCAATTCTGTATCTATAATTTCTTTATCTCGTACAGGATCTACACTACCATCTACGTGTACGACATTATCATCTTCGAAACAACGCACCACATGCAAAATGGCATCTACTTCTCGAATATTTGCTAAAAACTGATTCCCCAAGCCTTCTCCCTGACTAGCTCCTTTGATTAAACCTGCGATATCCACTATTTCTACCGTAGTGGCTAATACTTTTTGAGGTTTTACCAGCTCTTCCAATTTATCTAAACGTGCATCAGGAACCGTAATCATCCCCACATTTGGCTCTTTTGTAGCAAATGGATAGTTTGCTGCCAATGCCCCTGCTTCTGTCAAAGCATTAAAAAGCGTTGATTTTCCGACATTCGGTAAACCAACAATTCCACATTTTAAAGCCATTTCTCTATATAATTAATTGATTAGTAGATTGATACTTGTTCTTTTTATATTTAAGCACCTTGAAATCGGCTGCAAATATCGGTGTTTATGAGACAAACAGCA
The DNA here is from genome assembly GCA_937973945.1 of uncultured Saprospiraceae bacterium. Taxonomy (GTDB): domain Bacteria; phylum Bacteroidota; class Bacteroidia; order Chitinophagales; family Saprospiraceae; genus JAFMDF01. Next base: position 3,847 of record CALJIY010000044.1, read on the forward strand.
ATACGGCCGTCTCTTTTTCAAATAGGTATATTAATATTTTTATATTTCGTGATTTAATTGATACCTTTATTGAGTATGACAGGTATTTATTTCTAAGCAGACGCTCTTCCTATTTTGACCAGTTTTGAATGTTAATCTATCAACTGTAAATCATGGTGTACTTAATATTCTTAAATGTTCTAATTTTTTTCAGTCTATCTCTACTTCATATTTATTGGGCATTTGGGGGATCTTGGGCAATTGAGTATGCTATGCCAGAAGAATATAAAGCAGATTACTTTAGTGTTGAACATAAAACAAAAATTACGATCGCTACACTTATTGTAGCGATTGGGCTGCTTGTTTTCTCTATAGTTACTGCTGCCAATCACTTTAACATAGGTGTTTTAATAGTAAATGATTGGGCTAGTATGCTGACTAAAGCAATAGCGACCATTTTCCTATTTAGAGCAATAGGTGATTTTAACTTATTTGGCCTATTTAAAAAGAAAGCCAATAGCAAGTTTGCAATTAAAGACAGTCAATTATATGTTCCATTATGTATCTATCTTGGAATTAGCTCTATTTTAATCAGTATGTAATATCTTATCTGATTTATGATAGAAAATGTTGATTCAATCCTTCGTCTTGAATCAAGACTTTCTTGTCAATAAATCGAAACCTAATAAATCAATTTAATATTATGGCAACTTTTGATATTTCCATCAATGGTAAACAACACCAAATAGAAGCAGATCCAGACACCCCCATTCTTTGGGTATTAAGGGATCATGCTAATTTAGTCGGCACAAAATACGGCTGTGGCATTGGACAATGCGGCGCCTGTACGGTACACCTAAACGGGGTAGCCATACGATCTTGTTCTCTACCTATTTCCGCCGTGGAAGACAAACCTATTACGACAATAGAAGGCTTATCTCCCGACGGCACACATGCATTACAACAAGCATGGTTGGAACATGATGTTCCGCAATGCGGCTATTGCCAAGCAGGACAAATTATGAATGCGGCTGCTTTATTAAAAGACAATCCTAGTCCATCCGACGCCGAAATAGATAAGGCGATGAACGGAAATATTTGTCGTTGTGGCACTTATGTCCGTATTAAGGCAGCTATTAAAACTGCCTCTAGTAGAATTGGGTAAGTATTTTTAATTTCTAACTACCAAAAAAATGAATTTAGTAAAAACAAAATATAATAGAAGATCTTTCCTAAAGTCCTCTGCCATGGCAGGAGGCGGAATGGTCTTAGGATTTAGTTGGTTAGCTTCGTGTAAACCAACCCCAGCGCAAATCAAATCCATGCCTAAAGAATGGTTTGATGTCAATGCCTTTTTAAAGATCGGTGAAAATGGTTTAGTCACCATTATGTCTCCTAATCCTGAAATTGGGCAAAATGTCAAGACGGCAATGCCGATGATCGTGGCAGAAGAATTAGATGTAGATTGGGACGATGTCGTCGTAGAACAAGCGGGTCTGAATACAGTTGATTTTCAGCGTCAATTAGCAGGTGGTAGTCAGTCTATTCGTAAAGGATGGGAAAGCTTAAGAATGGCAGGCGCTACGGCCAGAAGAATGCTATTAGAAGCAGCGGCTAAGCAATGGGAAGTACCTGTTGGCGAATTGACAACTTCCAAAGGGGTGATTTCGCATACTGCCAGCGGAAAGACAATGGGCTATGGCGAGATTGCTTCCGCAGCAGCTGGGATAGAAGTACCAGAAGAAATTG
>CALJIY010000045.1 GCA_937973945.1 uncultured Saprospiraceae bacterium
CCAAATGATTGCTGCTCGGTACTACAATTATTTAGGAACCAATCAGTGGGTCTCTTCTGGTGGGGCCGGAACAATGGGCTTTGGTTTACCTGCGGCCTTCGGTGCTAAATATGCACAACCGGAACGAGAAGTGGTTGCCTTTATTGGTGATGGTGGTTTTCAGATGACGATCCAAGAGTTGGGCCTTTGTGCGCAATGGAACGTTGGGGTCAAAATCGTTTTATTGGATAACAATTATTTAGGAATGGTGCGCCAATGGCAGCAATTATTCTTTGATCGTCGATATTCTTCAGTAGAGCTGGAAAACCCTGATTTCGTGATGGTTGCTAAAGGTTTTGGTGTAAAAGGTAAAACGATTAGTAATCCTAAAGATTTGAAAAAAGGGGTGAAAGATATGTTGGCACATGATGGACCTTATCTTTTACATATTAAGGTTCAGAAAGAAGAAAATGTATTCCCTATGGTGCCAAGTGGGGCAGGGGTTGGCGATATACGTTTAGAGTAAGTTAGCAAAATCATACATCATATTTCAGAAATCATACATCATAAATCTATTACACTGTTAACTAGATGGATATATGATGTATGATTTAAGATTTCTGATTTGTCAAACTCAGCTAATATTCATTTGATGAAAAACGAAGACTTGGTAAGTTTTTAAAACTTCCCAAGTCTGGAAAAATAACAACATGGAAAAGGAATATACAATCTCCATATTTACAGAAGATAAAGTTGGATTATTAAGTAGGGTCGTATCCGTATTTACAAGAAGACATATCAACATCGAAAGCTTAAATACTTCGGAATCTTCTATGCCCGGAATCTTTCGTTTTATTGTAGTGGTGAATGTAACGGAAGTAATGGTTAAGAAATTAGTTGCTCAATTTGAAAAGCAAGTAGATATTTTGAAGGCTTTTTATTATGAAAATAGTGATGTCGTTTATCAAGAATTGGCCTTATACAAAGTACCTACCTTGGTGTTCGCAAAAGGAGATCGTGTAGAGAAATTGATTCGCATGCATAACGCACGGGTTTTGCATATTGAACCAGAATATATTGTTATTGAAAAAACGGGACATAAAAGTGAGACCGATGCCTTGCTTCAAGATTTAGAGGTCTTAGGAGTATATGAGTTTGTTCGTTCAGGTAGAGTAGCGATTACTAAACCGATGGAACAACTAAATGCTTATCTCAAATCTGTGGAAGCGGAAGATTTGAATTAAAGTAGGGATAGGAATGATGAGTCAGGAGTCAGGGAGCGACGCTCCCTGACTCCTGACTCATCACACCTTATCTCCAAATTTTATTACCTTTGTTTTAAAACAAAATGAAGGGCCTAAAAATAATTTTATTGCTAATAGCCCTATTAGTAATAGGTATAGGAATAAGCGTTTTGGTATTCCATAGATCCATCCAACCTCACGTAGCTACTGATATAGAAATCTCCAAACCTTTACCGCCAAACGATTGTTGGATACGCCAATTGTGCACCCCACTATGCATCCGATATTAGAGAAAGATGGTATTGAACGCAGAGTCGCAGAGATACAGAGTTTCACTTGGTGTGTAAGATTAGCTCTGCAACTCTGTTCCTCTGCGTTCAATTTTTATTTCCCGAAGGGAACAACCATTCGCAAAAAATAAAAAAGCTCAGCGCCTTCATTCTTTAACAAAACAGAATAAAAAAACTTGAGTACAATAAGCCAAAAAATAGGTTGGAAAACCGCAGCAGCAATTGTCATCTCCAATATGATTGGTACAGGTGTATTTACTAGTCTGGGTTTTCAGTTAGCAGCTGTACAGAATACCTGGAGTATTATTTTGTTATGGACGATTGGAGGGATGCTCGCTTTGATTGGCGCATTTACCTATGCAGAATTAGGCACTCATTTTAAGGAATCAGGAGGAGATTATATCTTCTTATCTCGAATCATTCATCCCTTTGCTGGATATTTATACGCATGGATTTCTTTGACCATTGGTTTTGCAGCGCCTATTGCGATCTCTGCAATGGCGATGACCCATTACTTACGCCCAATTAATGAAACTATATTTACAGACTGGTTTGGGATCGGTATCATCTTATTAATAACAGCCATACACTCTGTGAGTGTGGGACAAAGTGGCCGTTTTCAAAATATAAGTACGGTACTTAAACTAAGCTTTGTTTTAGCCTTAATTGTTCTAGGTTTTTATTATGCACCTGCAGAGGTAAACAGTTTGAATTTTGATAACACTTGGCAGTCAGAAATACTCTTGCCGGGTTTTGCTGTTTCTCTGATCTATGTAACCTATGCTTATACTGGCTGGAATTCGGCTGCCTATATTGTTGACGAAATTGAGGACCCTAGAAATAACTTACCAAAAGCATTGCTTATTGGGACCATAGTCGTGTTGGTGCTATATCTTTTGTTGCAATTGGTTTTCTTGCGGCATGCAGGAGTTAGTGATCTAGCTGGTAATGTTGAAGTGGCAGACATCGCCTTCACTAAACTTTTTGGTCGATCGGGTGGTTTTTGGGTCAGTGTGTTTATTGCCCTACAATTGGTCGCTACTATTAGTGGTTACCTATGGGTTGGGTCTAGAATCACCTTTGCGATGGCTAATGAAAACCCATTGTGGAAAAGATTAGCTTGTAAAAATGCGAATGGTATTCCTGTAAGAGCTTTGTGGGCACAAGCGATTATAAGTATTCTTTTGACGATGACTGGGACCTTTGAACAGGTGATGTTATATGCTAGTTTTGCCTTACAGCTAATGGGTACTTTAACGATTGGCTCTCTATTATTGTTAAAACGATCAGGGGATACTTTTAGGAGTCCTTTAAAACCCTACTTGCAAATAATCTATATCATTTTCAGTTTATGGGTACTTGGATTCATGTTATATGAGCAACCATATGAAAGTTTTATAGGTTTGGCTTTCGTAGCCGTGGGTGGAATTACTTATTTTTTACAATCTAAGTCGTAGCGATAATATAGGAATTGTCTTTACCTCTAATAGCAAATTAATTGAATAAAAAGAAGCTACTGCATCGGCTAAGTTATTACTTAATAAGAGCTAGTGTTTTTCTAATTTCTCTACTCCCTTTTAGTCTTGTAAAAGGACTAGCTAAGCCATTCGCTTGGCTGTTAGCCCATTTAATTTCCTATCGTAAACACATCATTCAATCTAATTTATCGAAAGCTTTCCCCGACTTAGCTGCTCCGAGGATTAAAGAGACGACCACTAAATACTACCAGCATTTAAGTGATTTATTATTTGAAACCATTAAAGCAAGCTCTTTTAGTAATACTCAATTAAAAGCACATTTTAAAGGCACGACTGCCGACATATTCCAGCCGTATTTAGACAATGGACAATCTTGCTTACTAATAGGCAGTCATTATAACAATTGGGAATTAGGATGTATGGCATTCCCCTTATGGATGTCTTATCCCATTTATACAACGTATAAGCCCATGAGCAATGCTTATATGAATCAATACATAAATAGTATTAGAACTAAAGGGGGAATGAATATGGTCCCTATGGCGCAAATAGGTAGGAAGATCATAGAAAAGAAGCAACAAGCTAGTGTATTTTTATTTTTAGGAGATCAGAGTCCTGCTTCCTCAAAACAGGCAATTTGGGTAGATTTTTTAGGAAGAGCTACTCCATTCATGCATGGTATTGAAAAGCTTGCCCGAAAAACGAATTATCCAGTATTCTATTTTTCTATCAAAAAGAAGCAATGGGGAACCTATGAGTTTATCATTAAACAGATTCCTTTTGACGCCGAGACTGCTAGTTATGGATCGTTAACCAAAGAATACGCAAAACTTTTGGAACAAGAAATAAGAAATAGACCAGAAAAATGGCTTTGGTCCCATCGACGATGGAAGCGAGTAAATGATCCTGTATTACCTTGATTCCTAGACAGCTGCAATTAAAAAAAACTTATAAGTCACAATCTAGACAATGTTTTTGTCTTGTTATTCTAAAAAAAATGACTAAATAGTACGGAACAATATCCAAACACATTATATTTGTCTTATCATTCCTACTTATATAATGATATCTCTTCTTAAAAGAGAACCTTCCGATACGATTCCCACTTAAAAAACTTACTTAAATTTACCCCTTCTATCCCCCGCTTGAATTTTCTATAAAGAAATTCACTCTATGCTGGTTGTTGGCATTGATCACTTATGAATAGTTCCGTTATTCTTCACAGAAGTCGTACCCTCTCGATGGAAAAATATACCTATGTATCAATAAAAACAATCAGCAAATTTTTAACAAGATTATCCAAACCATAAAACTAGTTGACATTTTTTACCACGGATTCACAGATTAAAATAAGTAACGTCTTTTATAATCTATCGGCATCCTTTGGTGAGAAATACACTAACAGTATCAACTACTTGGATTATTTTGTCCAATTTTTTAATCTTTACGTCCATTCTTAACCAGAACACCCCAATTTCAAAAAAACCTTCCTCTCTTTTTATCATTTCTTCTTTCTTTTGCGTTATAAGTAGGAGATACTTTCTTAACAACTCTTCTACTAATACATTTCATGCGGTACTTTATCTTATTGCTCTTTTCTGCTTTACCTATTCTACTTGTCAGTCAGAATGATTTGTCTAATTTTTGGGTAGAACTTCAAGATAAACATAACACAGCGTATAGCATATTTTACCCTCAAGCTTACTTATCGCCAAGGGCCTTAGCACGTAGAGCGCGTTTGCATATACCAATTGATTCTATGGACTTGCCAGTCAATGAAGCTTACTTGTCGGCGATTGCGGCAAAGGGTGTTCGTATTAGACATACTTCTAAGTGGCTCAATTCGGTGACAGTGGTCACTACGGACAGTCTGGCACAAGAGTTAGAAGACTTAGATTTTGTGAAAAAAGTGGAACGGGTAGGGCGCTATCATGAGCCCACTAAGAAAAAACTGCCTGTACGGAATGTTCCTGTAGAACCTTATGAACGAACGCCTAGCTACTATGGCTATGGTTCTTTGCAGATTAGTATGGTTAATGGTCATGCGCTCCATCGTTTAGGGTATCAAGGTACAGATGTATATGTAGGTGTTCAAGACGGTGGCTTCAATAAAGTGGATGTCATGCCCTTTTTTGATAGCTTGCGGGTACACGATCAGTTATTACCCGGTAAAGATTTTGTCGATGGAGATGCGTATGTCTATGAATCCGCAACACATGGTAGCTCGGTACTTTCTGTGATGGCTAGTAATCTGCCTTATTTATACGTGGGGACGGCACCGAAAGCGACCTATCTTTGTATGAAAACAGAAGATGTTCGATCTGAATCTATTACTGAGGAATGCAATTGGGTAGCGGCTATAGAATATGCTGATAGTATGGGAATTGATGTGATTAATTCTTCTTTAGGCTACACCCAATTCTCTGAAGAAACGATGAATTATGAATATGAGGATCTAAATGGACAAACTTCCAGAGCTTCCAGAGCTGCTGAAATAGCTTTCTCTAAAGGTATTTTTGTAGTAAATAGTGCGGGTAACTCCGGATCAGGATCCTGGAAATTTGTAGGCACACCAGCTGATAGTAGAGGCGTATTCGCTATTGGAGCAGTTACGGCAGGTAAGAGTAGGGCTAGATTTAGTTCTTTTGGACCAACAGCTGATGGACGTATCAAGCCTAACATTTCAGCTATGGGGCAGCAAGTGGCCGTCGCTTCTATAAGTGGATATGATATTGGTGTTAGTAATGGTACTTCTTTATCTTCGCCTTTGATTGCAGGATTAGTAGCCAATCTAAAGCAGGCCTTTCCTCATAAAAGTAATGCGGCTATTAGATTAGCTATTGAACAAAGTGCGAGCCAAGCTACTGATCCAGATAATGTACTAGGATATGGCATACCTGATTTTTACAAAGCATACCGTTTATTAAAAGAAAAAAAGAATGAGGCTTTTCAAGCAGTGGACGTTTTTGTAACAAAAGACCAGTTAGAGATTGTCTATATCGCCCCAATTGAAGAAATGGCTACGCTATCCATCTATGATTGGTCTGGAAAAGTACAATTGAAAAGAAAAATACCTGCGAAGAAGCAATTTGAAAGTACTTTACTGGAATATAAACTACCTATAGGCGTTTATTATATAGTTGTAGAAATGGAGGAAGGAGTACGCCATGCTCATTTCGTCATTCCTAAATAAACTATTCTACGAAATCATTCTTATGATACAAAACACTTTTTTATTTTTTTTAAGTTCTTTTATCACTTTGCTCCTTGCCGTTCATGAACCAGTGCCTAGCAAAACAATTGAATTTTCTTTTTATACGGAAAGCATCAAGATTCCATATGCTCCAGAATTGGTCATCAATCAAAGAGTGAAATTGGAAGAAGCGGATATCGTTCAGTTTTATAAAACAATGGAACGTGCGCCCTATCAATCTGTGCTATCAGGATTAAGAACAGCTAAGCATCAATATCAATTGAATGATTGGCTGTTATATGAACTAGTAGAAAAGACGGTAAACAAGATATTTGTCAATAAAGGGGCTTCTTACAAAGTATTAGCCACTTGGTTTTTAATGTCTAAGCTTCATTACGATACCCGCTTAGCTTTTTTGGGGAAAACGGCTTATCTCTATGTCAAAACCTTGGACAACATCTACGAAACGCCCATGATTGAGGAGGAAGGCAATAGGTACTTTGGCTTAACAGAATTACAGTATAAAAGGACCAAGCGATCAAAAGCGATCTATCTATTAAATTTTATTGCGACCCCGAATGGTAAACCCTTTTCCTTGGCTTTTAATCGCTTACCCGCAATCAAATCAGATATTCAACGTAAAGATTTTTCTTTTCAATGGCGAGATAAAAAATATAAAGTAGCCGCAGACGTGGATAAAACGTTGGTGGAGATCATGCGTAAATATCCTATTATAGATGAATCAGGATACATCAAAGTTCCTTTTTCTAATCACCTAAAAAATAGCTTAGTACGCCAATTAAAGACGATTATTAAGGACAAACCAATTAGACTACAATTAGAGATTTTATCTTCTTTTACTAGATCTGCTTTTAAATATAAAGCCGATGAAGCTTACTTTGGAAGGAGTAAGCCTATGATTCGAGAAGAGGTATTTCATTATCCTTATTCTGATTGTGAAGATCGTTCCGCTGTGTTTTACGGACTAGTTGAAGAATTGCTAGACTTGCCTATGCTAGTGATTGCTTTTTCCGATCATTTAACGATTGCCGTAGGTTTGAAAGAATCTATTGGTACACCAATACGCCACAAAGGTAAAAACTACTATATTTGCGATCCAACAGGCCCCAATAATTCTTCAGAAATTGGGCGAGCTCCTAGAGGATATGAACGCAAATCCTTTGAAATTCTGTTAGACTAATTTTTTTAAGAGATCAGATCGCTTTCGCTGTCAGATGTCAGACCACTACGTTGTCAGAAACGTACTGCGTCAACGCCATAAATCTGACTTCTGAAAGCGCAGCGATCTGACGACTGACTTCTAAAAATAAGCAATGAGACTCCTTTACTTTCTATTCGTATTTTTAATGTTCACTAGTTGTAAAGCCCAACAAGCAGTTGTGGATGTACCTAAGTCAATCATGAATAAATCTATTCCAGTGAAACAAGATAGTACGACCGAAGTGCCGTACCACCAAATACCTGATTATCCAGTCTCTTATGAACCACAAAATGTGGCGGCCCGAATGGTAGATGGATTAGGCTATAGATACCATTGGGTCACCAAAGGATTACGTCCTGCTGATCTGGAGTATCGACCTGGTGAAACGAATAAAACGGTAGCGGAGACGCTGGAACATTTATACGGCCTATCTTTAGTGATTAAGAATGGAGTGCTTGGTTTACCTAATGTAAGACCAATGGAAATGCCAGCGCATACCTATGAAGAACGCCGTTTAGCTACCCTTCAAAACCTAAAGCAGACAAGTGATCAACTAAAGGCAGCTAGCCCGAAAGATTTAGAAAATTTCAAGGTGATCTTTCAACGAGGAGATAAAGTTTCTGAATTTCCTTTTTGGAATCTAATCAATGGACCTATTGCGGATGCTATTTATCATTGTGGTCAAGTGGTGGCCTTTAGACGAGCATCTGGTAATCCTCAGCAAACAGGGGTGAATGTGTTTATGGGGAAGACTAAGGAGTAGGTAGGTAATAAGTGAGAGGTAAAAAGTAATAAGTACATACGTAGCTAAGACCTCTGGTTTGAGTAGCTATTATACTTCTTAATTGGAAAAGGCTATGAATTGGATTACGCAATATTGGATTTTAATAATAGGTTTAACTGCAATGGTATTGCCTGCAGAAGAATTAATAAATCGTTCTGAAAATACTCCTTTAACCAAGGTAATTACTTCCGATAACCTATTACCAGGTACAGGTCATTCTTGGAATAAAGCGCCCGGTTGGGAAGAACGCACTGAATGGCCAGATGACTATCCACGCCCACCTAAAACTGAACAAAGCCTATTTTTTATCCAGCGAAATTTGAATACCAATACCATTGTGTATGATGTGGATTTAAAGGACGGTATGATTAAGTCAGGCCATCCCATAAATGCTTATTGGTTGCGATATGGAGAAAATGGGGCTCGGCAAGATCTGACTTGGTTGCAGGCTGTATTAGCCTACGGGTACACCTCTAAAAAAATAGAAATAGGCTATAGAATTAAATTAAAAGCTTATAATGACCGATACTTGCAATTACAGCAAGTGGCGGGCAAGTGGAAAGCCGTGATGAAGATTAACAATATAGACTGCTACCTTCAAAATATTTATGTGTATGCGGATGAGTCAGGTATTTTTCCTGATGTAAAGTATGTGGATATATATGGCCTTCACCCTGTAACTGGTGCTCTGGAAGTGGAACGTATATTGAATCAGTAGTTGGGTAGGTTATTTCTTGCCTACTCCCTTGAAATAAAATAAAATGAATGTCTCTTTTGACGAATTACCTACCATCCCGACAGATCGCCTAGCCATCAAAGTAAAACCTTCCGTAGAAAGAATTATCAAACAAAAGCATCCCTGGTTATTTGAGCAGGGAATTGTCAAGCAAAATAAAGAAGGAAAGGCAGGAGACCTTGCGATTATCTTTGACCAAAAGAAGAACCAATATTTAGCAGTTGGTTTATATGATCCGCATTCTATCATCCGAGTGAAACTGCTACAATTTATTGATAAAGCCACTATTGATGAAACCTGGTTTTTGAATAAAATTATAGCGGCTTATGCTTTACGATCCTCGATTTTAAAAACGGATACCAATAGCTATCGCTTGATTCATGGCGAAAATGATGGCTTACCTGGCTTTATTGCAGATGTGTATGCGGGCGTATTAGTCGTGAAATTATATTCCTTTATCTGGCTACCTTATCTCAAAGCTATCTTACCTATTTTATTACAAACGAGCCAATGTCAAACCATTGTTTTGCGACTAAGCAGAAACCTTCAACAAAAAGAATCAGCGCTACATGGACTGCAAGATGGACAAGTACTTTACGGTACCTTAGAGCAGGAGGTAGTTCAATTTCGAGAGCATGGTTTATTGTTTAATGCCAATGTGATTAAAGGGCATAAGACAGGCTATTTCCTAGATCATCGACATAATCGAAAGCGGGTAGGGGAGTTATCGAAAAATAAAAGCGTCTTAGATATTTTTGCCTATGCGGGCGGATTTAGTGTACATGCTTTAGCAGGTGGCGCTAAAGAAGTGATTAGTTTGGATATTAGTACACAGGCGCTTGAAATGGCGAGCCAAAATGTAGCGCTCAACAATAAAGGAGCGAATCATAAAACGATGGCAATAGATGCATTTAAAGGCTTGGAAGAATTGCGATTAGCTGGAAAGCGTTTTGATATAGTAGTGGTTGATCCTCCTTCCTTTGCCAAGAAAGAAAGTGAAATAACCAAGGCCTTACATAGTTATGCCCGCTTGGCTAAAGCGGCTATAAAAGTGGTAGAAAAAGGCGGTGTCTTGTTATTGGCTTCCTGTTCTAGTCGAGTTACCGCAGACGCATTTTTCCAATCTGCTATAGACAGTATGGAGGCTAGTGGTCGGGCTTATACAGAGATGGAACGTAGTTTACATGATACAGATCACCCTATCGGTTTTAAAGAAGGAGGGTATTTGAAAAGTATTTATTTTAGGGTGTCCTGAAGACTTGGGAAGTTTTCAAAACTTCCTAAGTCTGAGCCTAGCCCTCAAAATGCAAAGACAGCGTAAACATCCGAGAAAGAATCTTTTCAATCACCTTAGATTCCTCCAATTTTTCATCGAATATCAAGACATTCCCTAGGCCGTAAGACATTTTAAATTCAGGGGAAAAGATAAAATAAGGAAAGAAAAACTGAATACCAGCCCCCACCTCTGCCGAAAAGTCAGTCGGCGCAATCTTAACAATAGAATCTGCTTGTCGTGTATTCGAATCACTGGCTACATCGAATCCGTATTTCACCCCTGTAATGACGAATAAACGCATATCCTTATAAGGGGCGGACTTATACCGTACATGAAAAGGTAATTCTACAAATACCGATTCTAATTTTCTTCTGGGTAATAAACGACCGTCTAATGCGGCAGTATATTCAATATTTCTCTCTGCAAAAGAGAGGGTAGGGAGGAAGCGAAAATCGAAGTAATCTCCAATTTTAAGATTGGTAACAATTCCTAGATTAAAACCAGGCCCTGTAACAGATTGAGCGGTCTGAATACTATCATTTAAAATGAATGTTTTAGAATGAAAGACCCTAAAATCTGCACTATTAAAACCTAAAGTAATACCGAAATAATACGGCTTTTGTTGAAAGTCGAGGAAGTTATAGTTTCCTCTTGCATTTTGTGCTTGTAGAGCATTTGAAAAAAGGAACGCAATAATAACTACTTGAATCCTGAGTATATAGAGCAAATGCCAAGACTTAATTTTTTGCATTGATACGTTTTAAAACCGGTTGTTGCTAACACTTTTAAAAAATCATCTCCATCTGGGAATACTTGTACGGATTCATAGAGATATTGATACGCTCTAGGATCTTTAGATGTGAGTGACCCAATTCTTGGTAAAATGTATTTGAAATACATATTAAACAACTGTTTGAAGGGAAATATTGTGGGCTTTGAAAACTCTAGCACCACCAACTGTCCATCTGGCTTTAGGACGCGTTTTATTTCCTTTAAACCTTGTTCTAAATTTTCAAAGTTTCTTACCCCAAAAGCAACGGTTACAGCGTCAAATGTATTGTCTTCATATTGTAGATTCTCCGAATCTCCTTGGTCTAATGTAATCAATTTGTCTAATCCCTTTTTTTGTACCTTCTTTCGCCCTATTTCTAACATTTCATTAGATAGGTCCATTCCAACAATCTGACTTGGATTTAACTGCTTGTTGATTTCTAAAGTCATATCAGCCGTCCCTGTGGCTACATCTAGAATGGTTTGCGCATTTTTGTTTTTAATGCTACCAATGGCTTTTCTTCTCCAACTAGAGTCAATTCCTAAGGTTAGAAAACCATTTAGGAAATCATAATAAGGAGCAATGTTGTCAAACATCTTTCCCACTTGGCTTTTTTTGCTCTCTTCTTCGCTATATGGTTTTACTATTTGAGACATATTATTTATGGTTTAACTGTTTATATTTGTTATTCCCGAACAAGTATTTTCTTTGCAAAATTACTGTATGTACTCTGATACAACCATGTAAATGGAATTTAGTTTTCCTTTCGATTAAGTTTGATAGCATCAAATGACTAAAATAGACCTATGTTACAATAAAATTGTGGATGGTAGGGCTAATGAAGTTAAATATAAAATATATTTTAAATTTTAACATAAAACAAAACATACCTTTTTTAAGGTATTTTTGATATTTTCTGGTAAGTTTCTATGAAATATTAGACAATTAAGATACATTTGTATAACACAGTATATAAATCTTATTATATACAAATTGAATACAACCTCATCCAATTATAAATTTTGCTTTACCTAGGCTTTTTAAGCCTTTTTTTAAGTTGGTTATAGCATATTCTTTCCTTTCTTGTAACATTATTGAGTTGCTCTTGATAATGTCATTCACTACTTTTTAAAAAATAATTAAATCATTCAGTGTCTTTTAGACAAATGAATAAGGCAGATTTATTGGCCTTGGCTATTGTGTATAACAATACTTAGTGGTACACACTATTTTTCGTATTAATTAAAGTGTTTACCATCAATTATGATTTTTAATATATACTCTTAAGTTCAATCTTTTATTACCCAAATTATATAATAAGTATACTCATCCAAAAACAACCATTTCTTATATAGAAACATGAACCTTCTATGTCATGTGATTACGAATCTGATTGAGTAGTAAATCAATGAAAACACGAATTATGAACTAATATTTACTTTTAATTCCATTTACATCATTAATCTCCGACAACCAAAATTGTCGTAGCACATTTTCAAGATACAAGATTCAACTAATTTAAAACTGATGAAGATAGAACTTGCCCTATTTTTCAAATGGGATTTCTATGTTAAACTATGATGAAAGTCTGGACAGCACGTTGGTTTTAACATGTTTAGTAAGATTTCTGATTTTTAAACAACCTTCAACTAAATATTAAAAACAATTTACTATGAAAAAACATTCTTTACTTTTAATTCTTTGCTTTTTGTGTGCTAGTTACTTGAGCACCAATTTATATGCTCAATGTCCAAGTACAAATGGTCTTACCAACCTTGCAGTATCCGAACCTGTTACCAGTGCTACTGGAGGCACCTTAAATTTTACTTCAGGAAATGGTAATGTGTGTAATGGAAAACCACCAGGTTTTGAGATATACGTACAAATCGATGACGGTCCATGTGTGGCTTTTGTAGACCAGCCAGCAACTGATATATCCGTTGTTGTTCCTCCAGGTGGAACTTATACGGTAACTGCCTATCATCCTTTAAACAATGGAAATCCAAATATTTGCTTTGGAGAGTTTGAAGCAAATCCTCCTTGCATGTTAACAGCCGCATCTTGCACAGACCCATGCGCTCCATTTGATGCAACAGCCTGTGCTTGTGTTGAAATTACAACAACAAAACA
>CALJIY010000046.1 GCA_937973945.1 uncultured Saprospiraceae bacterium
ATAGCTCCTTCTGCCATGTTTATGGCAGCATCTGGGTTTACTACAATACCACAGTCAATGGCACAAGTTACTTTTTGCACGACTGGTTTTCCTTCCTCAATCGTCATATCCAATACATGCGCAGCATAGGTGCTATGGCAAAAATAAGCCGATACCCCGCGATGCACATTCGCTTGCTCTTGTCCCCAATTGGACTGATCTCTCACTAATTCTAAGACCCCTGCATAGCGTGCAGCATCATAATCATTCTTTTCTCCAACAGGGTCTTCCTGTGCTCTTTTTAATAAATCCAATCTAAATTGGATCGGGTCTTTGCCTGCCGCTTCTGCTACCTCATCTAGGAAAGATTGTTCGGCTCCAGCCATAAAATTAGAACGAGGTGCGCGGAATGCACCGATGGTAATATTAGAATCAATCGACCATTCTTCTGCCAGATAATTATCCAAGGCACCTGCTGGAAAACGATTGGCAAATAACGGACTTTCAGGAATACCTCCTGCTTTTACATGTAAGGCAGTTAAATTATTATTTTCATCCAATGCTGCTCGATAGGTCGCTTGATAGGTCGGTCGGTAAATACCTTGGGTCATATCATCTTCCCGAGTGTACATCAACTTTACTGGAGCATTTACTTTTTGCGATATTAAAGCGGCCTCTACTACATAATGACCATAGGCTCTACGACCAAATCCACCACCCATCCGAGTCATATCCATTTCAATATTTTCCGCTGGAATGCCCAAACTAGCAGCAAGGGTTGGTACCACTAAGGATGGTATTTGAAGTGGCGTAGCAATATGCACTTTGTCTCCTTCTACATGCGCAAAAGAATTCATTGGCTCCATACAGTTATGTGCCAAAAAGGGAGCAGAATAAGTTCGTTCAACCACTTTTGCCGCTTTCTTGAATGCTGCGTCTGGATTTCCATCTTTACGAACTACTTTACCTGGCTTAGCAGCTAGGGCTTCCATTTGAATATGGTGATTCGTAGAAGATTCCAAACCGCCTGGGACGTTTTTAGTTTGTAGCTTTCCGCCCCATCCTTTGACTGTTTCTGTATATGAATCAAAAGAAGTCCATTCTACTTTTAATTTCTTTTTTGCTTGCATCACTTCCCAAGTGGAGTTGCCTACTATGGCGACTAATTCTGGAAAGGCATTGACATCAAAACCAGCTTTTTGAAAACCGTCCTTATAGCTTTTTATGGTAAGTACCTCTTTAATCCCAGGCATTGCTTTAGCTTCCGTATCATCTACAGACTTTAAAGTCATTCCAAATGCAGGTGGATGTTCAATCATGGCGATTAACATGCCTTCTTTGTGGTAATCTACCCCAAACATTGGTTTGCCTGTGACGATACTTTTTCCGTCTACATTCTTATGCGAAGTACCTATAATTTTAAAATCTTTCACTTCTTTTAATTCCACCTCTTCTGGGACTGGAAGGCTAGCTGCTGCCGATGCCATCTCACCATAGCCTGCTGATTTGCCACTTTCTTTGTGATACAAAACACCTGCTTCTGTGGTAATTTCTTCCATGGGTACTTCCCAAGCTTGCGCTGCTGCCTGTCGCAAAAGATGTCTAGCAGAGGCCCCTGCCATACGCAATGGTTCCCATCTAGACATAATGCCTCGACTACCGCCCGTAAACTGCATTCCAAATTTATCAGGATGGTAAGGAGCTTGTTCCACCAAGACTTTTTTCCAATCAAGATCTAACTCCTCTGCTACTAGCATCGGCATAGACGTTCGAACGTTTTGTCCAAATTCAGGATTTGGGGAAAAAATCGTTACGACGCCATTATCCCCTATTTTTAAATAAGAATTAATGTCAAACCACTCTTTGGGCATGGCTAGTACTTCTTCTTCCGATTTCGATTGACAAGATGCTAACCAGCTAAATCCTAGCATCATACCCCCTCCTGCCATAGCGGAGGATTTTAAGAAAGAACGTCTGCCGACGGATGTTTTTATAATAGACATAGTATTATTTTAATTCTTTTAAATGTGAAGGTAGCTTAGACAAGAATGTCTAAGCTACTACGGGAAATAGTTATCCCATTTTTGCAGCCGTTTTTATAGCTGCTTTGATACGAGTATAGGTCCCGCAGCGACAAATATTGCCATTCATTGCAATGTCAATGTCTTCATCGCTTGGGGTTGGATTGTCTTTTAGTAAAGCCGTAGCAGTCATAATTTGCCCTGCTTGACAATAGCCACACTGCGGCACATCATGTGCTAACCATGCCTCCTGTACGGGATGGGTTCCATTTTCAGAAAGACCTTCTATTGTAGTTATTTTTTTATCACTTACACTAGAAATAGGTAGCGAACAAGAACGCATGGCGACCCCATCTATATGTACGGTACATGCACCACATTGACCGATCCCGCAGCCATATTTTGTACCTACTAAATTAGCATGGTCTCTCAAGACCCACAGGATGGGCGTATTAGCATCTACCTCTACCTGATGCTTTTTTCCGTTGATATTTAAATTAAAAGTTGCCATAATTATTTTAGTCTTTTAAAAGTTGTATTCAATTCTCCAAAATATAACAGTTACGTCCTTCAAAGTAATAAAATTCAAATAAATACTTACAATTTTCAAACTATTATTTGAGATGTCATATGATATTATTCAAATCCAAAATAAACTATTCAGTATTCGATAAAAATGATCTTTGAATATCAGGCAGTTTTAAATCAAGGATGATGGCAAATTTTTCAAAATGGCTGTCATCTTTTCTAGATACCCAGATGACAGCCACTTTACAAGTTTCTGCCATCAAGAATCCGTCTCTTAACCTCATACTTCTGGTATTAAACTTAGCAAATCCTCTCCTTAGTCGATAAAAATGACCAATCGGTCAATTAAAAATAAACTTTCTTCAAGAATACTTGGTTTTATTAGCACCATCAATTAATTTTGATTGACCGTTCAGTCATTCATAGAAGTTCTTAAAAAATAAATGTCACCAAAAACAAAAAAACAAAACGAGGTCATTCGACAGCAAAGCATAGCGGCATTGAAACAAGCAGCCTTAAATCTATTTGCGCATAAAGGATATAGTAGTACTTCTATCAGTGCGATTGCCAAAGAAGCAAAGGTCTCAAAAGGTTTGATGTATAATTATTTTGATAGCAAGCAAGCTTTATTGTTGGCGATTATAGAAGATGCCGCTGATTTAGGACAAGAGCTATTGCCAAACGTACTCGATGATACCACTGATCCAAAAGAACAACTTCGAGCTATTATTAATGGTACTTTTTTATGGGTAACGAGCAACGTGGAGTACTATAAATTAATAGCGTCGTTAGTGTTCCAAGAAGAGGCATTGGAAGTGATGGGGGACTTTATTAAAATGAAAGCAGCGTCGCATATTCATCTCGGGGAACAATTATTCCAAAAGATTGGTTATGACAACCCCCGTATTATGGCCTTTGAATTTGGGGCTTTATTCGACGGTATTTTTATGGCCCATCTATCTTTAAAAGAATTTTATCCTTTGGAGGAAATGCGTTTATTTATGCTTAAGAAATACGATTTGGTTTGAGTTTTAGAATAGAGAAGCGAGAGCAGAGAGTAGAGACATAGTTCATTTAAAAACAATGAAATTTGGTCTATTTTGAATGAGATTCACCTCCTAAGCTCTTTTCAAATCTTATGCGAATCAAAGACTAAATTATTGATCGAAAATAGATAGTAAACTTTTTTTGTATTCTTTTTTACAGGGCCGAAGCTATGCTCCTTATATAATCGATGATAAAACATTTTTCTACAGACAGGGTCAGAGCGATGCTCTTTTATTACTATAAAGAAATTCCAAAGGGGCATCGCCCCGACCCTGTCTGTAGAATATAATAAATTGTCTCTTTTCTTAAAGGAGCGTAGCTACGACCCTGTAGTGTCAACTCTTGTTGATTTCTTTTCTAATCAATAATATAACTCTTGATTGGCATTTTTTTATAGAAATTCTGTTCACAAAATATTCTGTATCATGAAATACACCTTTTTTATTATAGTGCTCTTATTTGCGTCAAGCTACAGCACGCAAAGTTATGCACAAGACGCACCTGACCCAAAACAAATTCTCCAAGAAGCAGACGCTAAAATGAGGGGAATCAATAGTAGTCAAGGTACCATGAAGATGACGATTATCCGTCCAACTTGGACGCGCGAAATGACGATGAAGTCATGGAGCAAAGGACAAGATTATAGTTTAATTTTAGTCACGGCCCCAGCCCGAGATAAAGGTACCGCCTTTCTTAAACGAAATCGAGAAATGTGGAATTGGCAACCCTCTATTGATCGAACGATTAAGTTGCCACCAAGCATGATGTCTCAAGGTTGGATGGGGTCTGATTTAACGAATGATGATTTGGTAAAACAAGCTTCTATCGTGGTGGATTATACCCATAAGATTCTGGGAGAGGAAGAAATTGAAGGACGCAATACTTGGAAAATAGAACTGATTCCCTTAGAAGATGCAGCGGTTGTTTGGGGGAAAGTGATTATGTGGGTGTCCAAAAAAGAATACCTACAATTAAAATCAGAGTTTTATGATGAAGATGATTATTTAATTAATACCATCTACGGTAAAAACATCAAAGAGATGGGGGGCAAAGTATTAACGTCTTTGATGGAAGTAATTCCCGCTGAGGAAGAAGGACATAAAACGACTATCGAGTATATTGACTTGGTGTTTGATAAAAAAATGAAAGAAAGTTTCTTTTCTACTCAGAATATGAAACGAGTGAGGTAAGTGTGATTGCTTGATTGTTGGATTGTGTGATTGTATACGTGACGTAAACAATCACACAATCTTACAATCAAACAATCATCCCTCCAATAAACAATCCACCCTATGCAAACAATCTTCAA
>CALJIY010000047.1 GCA_937973945.1 uncultured Saprospiraceae bacterium
TGTCCAATCTTTTGCCGTGAAAGCATATCGGATTCGTTGTTCTAGTCCCCTACTCCACACTTTTGTAATGTTATTGGCAGACCAAAAAGCATTCCCTTCCGCTATACTCCATAATATCCAATTATCAATATGTCGATTAAAACCTGTTAAACTATAAGACCAAGAGTGCCTATTTTTGTCGCCAAAAGCATTCAAACTTACTTCTTCACTCCAACCATTTTCTGCTTGTAAATCTGCGTTTCCTCCAGGTTCCCAAAAACGATCGTTGAGTGTTGGAAGTCGATAATTTCTACTGACTTTTGCTTTTAGAAGAAGATGCTCTTTTAGCCTACCCTCTATGCCTAAAGAAGGCATCATAGGTACAAACATGGCATCCACTAATTCTTGTCTAATATTGAACTGGGCTTTCCATATTCCTCGTTGATGTTGCCAAGCAAGAAATAAGGCAGCTCTATTTTCTGATCTATTTTTTGAATAACTGTCCGCTTTTGCAGTAGTGTAGGTATCATTTATCCCCCAATGAAAAGTAGACCTTTCATTTTGCTTCCACTCCCCTTCCACCTCTGTGATAAGCGTTTTAAAATTACTTAATGCACTGATGCCTATAGTGGGATCTTGATAATCAATATGTTCAAAAAAATAAGCGGTTTTAGCTTTAAGTCTATGCTGTCTTTTTTTCATTTCCCATTGTAGGGTCGTTCTTATAAAGTCGTCTTCTTGAACCGCTTCACTATTCGTTTGTGTAGTAGTAGGGGGTATTTCTCGTTCTGCTCTTTGGGTCCAAAAATGAAGCGACAACAATTGATTTGGTTTTACTTGAAAAGCTAGTTCTTGAAGCAAACCTTGCTGCTTCATTTTAGCATGCGTCTGTGTCTTTTTAGGTAAGTCCGGACGAATGCTATACTCGAAATCATTCGTGGCAGATTGGTTAAATAGGCGGGTAGAGCTGGACCAATTATTTTTACTTTTTTTGAAAATAGCTTGTTGCTGCACGGTACCGAAACTACCATAGCTAGCTTGTACATCTATAGTTGTTTTGTCTCCAAATATAACTTGATTATCAAGATGAATAACGCCACCAATCGCACCACTCCCCCACAATGTAGATTGCCCGCCATATTGTATAGCCACCTTATCCATTAAACCACTTGGCAGCATAGATAAATCTAATAAACCTAGCATGGGGCTTTGTAAAGCAAACCCATTCCAAACCACGACAGAATGACCGGCACTCGCCCCTCTGATAGCTGTCGTTGCTATACTTCCCAAGCCATAACTTTTCACAAATACATTGCTCTCTTTTCTCAATAAATCTGCTATGCTCGCGCCTGCATTATTTTGAAGCACTTCGTTTGACCAAGTATCCATTCGCCCTCCCAATGCTTGACTTCGAATTGTTCTTGCATTCACTTCTATAGTAGAAATCGTCAATACCGTATCAACTTGACCAAAGCCATAGTTGGCAACAAAAAAGAAATAAAGGGCAAAGCAATATGGAGACCAATAGCTTCGGTTTCTATTAGTTAGATAAGAAAAGATAAGTGATTTTATAAAGAGCATTCACCGATTTAACGGTAGTCTAAAGGAGAGATAAAGGGTAGGTATCAAAGGACAGCTTACACAAATAAGCAGGCCTGCCAATAGTACTATCCCAACTTTTCCTCCGAAAGTCTACGATATGAAAATGAAATATGGCAGGTCTTCTGACTTACTCCTCTTTTGATGCCTTCCCATTATTAAACAGTGGCTTAGTATCAAAAGATTGGATGACTCCTAGAGCTTACAGCAGCGGGGACTGTTTCGGATTTACACCGAATTCCCTTTTAAGGTTGATGTATATTTATTAGAATAAACATAGTTCAACCACCAATTCGCTGCAAATATAGGAAAGTTTAGGAAAGAAAAGTTTTAAATGATAAGATAATAGTTAAGTAATCATATGGAAGTGTTCTGCGGAACAGCTTGTTCATCATGCTTGTTCATCATAAACCTAATTTAGTAGCCACAGCACGTAATGCCAATAAATACCCCTGCGTCCCCAAACCACAAATCATTCCAACAGCGACGCCCGTTATATAAGAATGGTGCCTAAAAGCTTCTCTTTTATGAATGTTAGAAATATGTACTTCATATACGGGCATATCCGAGGCTACTAAGGCATCTCGCAATGCGACCGAGGTGTGCGTATAGCCGCCAGGATTAATAATGATCGCATCCCTTTTTCCTCTTGCTGCTTGGACTAAATCGATTAATCCTCCTTCACTATTATGCTGTTCACAATACACTTTTATGCCTAACTCTTTACCTAGCTGAATACACTTATCTTCCACCTCTTTTAGCGTTTCTTTACCGTAAATCTCAGGTTCTCTTTTCCCAAGTAAATTTAAATTAGGTCCGTTTAGTAGTAAAATAGATTTTGTTTTTTTCTTTGTAGCTGGCATATTTCTTATCTTGATTTTTCCTATTTCGTATTAAGACTTGGGAAGTTTTCAAAACTTACCAAGTCTTCGCAAGAACGGAAAAAAGACTTTTAAAAAAAAATTAAAACCAATCAATCATGCAATTAGGTTTTGTCTCTGCGATTTTACCCGAACTAAGTTTAAAGCAAGTGCTACAACAAGCGTCCCGTATAGGGTATGATTGTGTAGAAGTCATGTGTTGGCCAAAAGGGAAAGCTACACGTAGATATGCTGGCGTAACCCATATTGATGTGGCGAATTTAGACAAAAAGCAAATCAAAAAAATAGCTTCATTGGTAAAACAAACAGGCGTGCAAATAAGTGCCCTCGGCTATTACCCCAATCCTTTAGTCGCAAGTCCCACAGAATCAAGGTTCTACGTAGAACATATATTAAAAATAATCGAAGCTGCCCCACTTTTAGGATTAAATACCATCAATACTTTTGTAGGAAGGGACCAAAATAAGACGATTGAGGAGAATTGGGACCGATTTGTTGAGGTATGGACGCCTATCGTCGAGGCAGCGGAAAAAAGAAAGGTCAAAATAGGTATCGAGAACTGTCCCATGTCCTTTACGAAGTCAGAATGGCCAGGTGGGCAAAATTTAGCCATTAGTCCTGCTGTATGGGCAAGGATGTTTGCTACAATTCCTAGTGATTATTTTGGACTAAACTATGATCCTTCTCATATGATTTTACAACAGATGGATGTGGTCGCCCCCATTCGTGATTTTTCCTCAAAATTCTTTCATGTTCATGCAAAAGACTTAAAAATAGATCAACACCGGCTAGATCAGGTCGGTATATTTGCGCATCCGAACCTTTGGCACACCCCTAAGTTGCCCGGATTAGGACAGGTCAACTGGGGCGCATTCTTTTCCACTTTATCAGACAATGGCTATGCGGGTGCGGTGTGCGTGGAAGTGGAAGATCGGGCGTATGAAGGGCCGTTAGAGCGGCGTTTAGCAGCTTTGGAGCAGAGTTATAGGTATTTAAAACAGTATATGTAGCAACGATGGAAGCTCAAGTTCATGAATCAAGCGCAAGTTCAATAGGGTCAATATCTGGTTCTTGTGCTTGAACTTGATACTTGCGCTTGAATTTAAAAAGGTTATTTCAATGACAATGCCTTTAGCAAGTGAGGATTAAAGAATATACACTTGTGTCCTTTCAAAACAACGAAATTTGGTCATTTTATCAACGAAATGTATCTCTGATCCCTACTCTCGCCTCTCTATTCTTCAAAATAAATAGTAGCCACTTCCTAATACTTGCGAAATCCACATTAAATCACTACTTTTGCAGCCGCAAATTTTAGAATTAAATTTGCATCATTATTTAATAACATATAACAATAAACTTCTATCGAATGCGAAATTATGAAGTTACTTTCATCGTAGATCCAACGCTGTCGAGCGATGAAATTAAGTCGGCAGCAAAAAAGTATGTCGACACCATTAAAGGTGCAGGTAAAATCGTTCATATTGACGAATTGGGCCTACGACAGCTTGCATACCCTATTAAAAGACGTAATACTGGTATTTATTATGTTGTAGAATTTGAAGCACCTAATGGTGAAGTAATTCCTGGTGTGGAATTAGCAATGACTCGAGACGATGCTATTCTTAGATTCTTATCTGTAAGATTAGACAAGCATGGTGTTAAATACAACGAAGATAAAAGAGCGGGTAAGATTGGCAAAATTGTAAAGAAAAAGAAAAAAGAGGAAGAGCCGCAAAATAAGCGGAAGGGAAAGCCAAGAGGCAATAACAACAATAACAAGCGAAAGTCTAATGACAACGCGCCTGCTCCAAAACCTAAAGCTAAACCAAAAGTGGAAGCTACTCCTGAAGCAACTAAGCCAGAGGCAACTGCTCCAGAAGCAGAGGTTAAAGCATAAGTTATTTGTTCCTGATAGTGCCTCTATCATATGGCACTAGCTAATTTTTCCTTATTAATAAAATTAAAGTAGAAATATAATGGCTACTAGAGAAGTAATAAAGTTTTTAAGCAATCCTAAAATCGGTGGTAAGCGAGATAAGTACTGTCGATTCCGTAAGTTTGGTATCAAGCATATCGACTATAAAGATCCTGACTTTTTAGAGCAGTTTGTGAATGAACAAGGTAAAGTATTACCTCGTCGTATCACAGGGAACTCTTTAAAGTATCAAAGACGAGTTTCTACAGCGATCAAGCGTGCTAGACACTTGGCATTGATGCCTTATGTAACGGATTTATTGAAATAAGATGGTTTAATTTTACCATTTTAGTCCTATTAAAATCGTAGCCATAAGCGCTACCTCAAAATTCATAATCGACAATGGATATTATATTATTACAAGATGTTGATAAAGTTGGAGACAAACTGGACATCGTTAAGGTGAAGCCAGGCTATGGTCGCAACTTTTTAATACCTCGAGGCTTAGCTATGGTAGCCAATGCTACTAACCGAGCTAAGATCGATGAAATAAAATCTAAGGAAGCGGAACTTCAAGCTGGTCGTTTAGACGAAGCTAAAGTTTTAGCTGCTAAAATTGAAGCTGCAATCATCAAAATCGGCGCTAAAGCTGGCGAAAGTGGTAAGATCTTCGGTAGTGTAACTAATGTTCAATTAGCTGCCGCATTGAAGGAGCAGTTAGATATTGATGTAGAAAGAAAGAACATCATCTTAAATGATGAAGTTAAAGAATTAGGTTCTTATGAAGCAAAAGTGAAGGTTCATCCTAGCTTATCTGCTACTTTGAAGTATGAAGTAGCTGCTGACTAAATATTTCCTATAAGCTTTCTAGTAAAAAAGCCTTTTGTGTTTGACACAGAAGGCTTTTTTTATTTGTGCAGACGTAATCTGTCTTTATTCTCTATTCTTCAAAATGTCCAGTAGTGAAATCATACATCATATATCTGCTAATTGGTCAAATTCAGGTTGATATATGATTTATGATTTTTCTAACACAGTCCGAATCTAGAGATAGATTTAGCGCTCTGCTAATTCGCCAATAGCCAACCAAGCCATTAAGCCAATACTTGTTTCCAAAGCACTTTCGTCTACATCAAAAGTATTGGTATGGACACTCGAGGTAATGCCTCGTTTTTTATTCCCTGTACCTAATCGATAAAAACAAGCGGGCATTTCTTGGGAGAAATATGCAAAATCCTCTGCTGTCATACGAATTGGCAGATCAATCACTTTGGATTTACCAAGATATTCTTGCGCTCGTTGCTTCGCACGCAAGGTCAATTCTTCTTCATTGACTAAAAATGGATAGCCTTTTACTATATCGAATGTGCAGGTTGCACCCATAGACTTAGCTAGCCCTTCCGCTAATTTTTTCATTTTTTTATGGGCTTGTTTCCGCCATTTTTCATCCATGGTACGGAAAGTTCCTTCTACTTTTACTTCATCTGGTATCACATTTGTGGCACCGCCAGTCGAATTGATTTTACCAAAGGTAAGTACTGTAGGAACGGTTGGATTCGCAGAACGACTAACGATCTGCTGAAGTGACACTATAATATTAGAAACAACTACAATTGGGTCAATACAATTTTGAGGCAAGGCACCATGTCCGCCTTTTCCAGTTACCGTAATATAAATTTCATCAGTGGAAGCCATGTATTTTCCTGGACGAAT
>CALJIY010000048.1 GCA_937973945.1 uncultured Saprospiraceae bacterium
TATTCAGGAAAGACCCATAACATCAATCCCGTAAATAACAGGAACACCCCAATGACGATATAGCCAATGAGGGAACTGAAAAAGGAATTTATTTCTTTATAAAAAATACTAATCATTTTTTTAGACCGCTGCGCTGTCAGATCGCTGCGCTGTCGGAGGTCAGATCGCTGCGCTGTCAGATGTGTGATGTGTAAACGGAGACGAAGCTAAGTTACTGAGTCTCCAAATATATTTCAAATAGATCGCTGCGCTGTCAGAAGCGTCAAGAGGTCAACATTATAAATCTGACACCCGCCCGCCCGAATGGCAGTCGGGCGGGCCTGACAGGGAAACGGTCTGACAGCGTAGCGATCTGACTTCTAAAAACAGACTATTTCTTCAACCGCACTTCATGCCGATCATCATATAACAAAAGTGTTTTAAACAAACCTTTTTCTGCCTGTGCTGCTCCCAGACTCTTTAATGCTTGCACCAAGTCTGGCTCTTCTTGAATCCACCTTAATACATTATCATAGGTAAAATCAGTAACGGCACCCGTTTCAAATCGAAGCATCTTCTCTCTAACTACAGGAACTTCCCGATCTAAAACAGCCGTTCGATATGGACGCTGGGTAAAAGGATTATAGGCAGAAAAAGGAATTTTCTTGTTTTCTATATCATTATAAAAATAGTAACAAATATTCCCTCTTACTTCCATCTTAGCAAAGGTTTTCAATCCTTTAACTGGCTTATTAATACTTACTTTTACGTAAGGAATTCCTTTTATACTAATGCCCCATATACTGTCCAGATTCAATTGTGTAGCCGATGCCTCTACTCGAATATATTCTACCTTAATTTCTTCCGTCTGCGGATTATGAAAATACGCCGCCTTAATTTCATTTCCATTATAGCTTGGCTGATTCCTTTGAAATTCCTCATAGCTTAGATATACGCCACTTTGAAATTTAAAAGTTTGTGTCAATATGGGTTGGGCTATACTGGATAACGTTTGTAATAAAACTATAGTGAGTATTAAAAATTTATAATTCATTACGATTATGAATGTTGTTTATTGTAGCTTATTTAGTCAATTCCTGAAAAACATCTTCCACAGAATAAGTCTCTTTTTTTAGTTCTAATAAGGTCAATTTTTGCTGAACCGCAAATTTAAAAATATCCGCACGTATATCTTGATTATCTGTAGTGGTTAACTTCCAACGATTATTACCTAATGGTTCTACGGAAGCGACTTTTGGGATTTTACTTAATTGCTCCTTGCTTATATTTTGTGCCAATTCAATGATAATATTAGAAGCGCCATTCATTCTATTTTGTAGAGTACCGATACGATCATTCGCTACTAATTGACCATTATTAATGATCAATACCCGATCGCAAACTGCCTGTACTTCCTGCATGATATGAGTAGAAAAAATAACCGTTTTTTCTTGACCTAATTGTTTGATTAAACTCCTAATTTCT
Source organism: uncultured Saprospiraceae bacterium (assembly GCA_937973945.1). Taxonomy (GTDB): domain Bacteria; phylum Bacteroidota; class Bacteroidia; order Chitinophagales; family Saprospiraceae; genus JAFMDF01. The sequence continues at coordinate 1,465 of CALJIY010000048.1, forward strand.
GCTAATTGATTGGGATCTAATCCAGTCGTCGGTTCGTCTAAAATTAAAACTTCTGGATCATGGAGTAAGGCCTGTGCCAAACCTACTCTTTGTCGATAGCCTTTAGACAAGGTGCCTATAATTTTATTTTGTTCCCGACCAAGACCCGTCCGTTCAATCATCTCTGCCACTCGTTGCTTTTTGTTTTTGATCTTATGTAGACCTGCTACAAATGACAAGTATTCTTTGACGTATAATTCTTTATACAAAGGATTATGCTCTGGTAAATAACCAATTTTTGAACGTACTTCTAGGGGATGGGTGCGAACATCATAGCCACATACCGTCGCATCACCGCTAGTCTGCGGAATAAAGCAGGTGAGAATTTTCATAGTAGTGGTTTTTCCCGCACCATTTGGTCCAAGAAAACCCAATACTTCTCCTTGTTGGGCCTCAAAGCTAATCGTATCTATTGCTTTTTGTGCACCATATATTTTAGTAAGTCCTTGAACGACTACGGACATATTTTTTGTTTTAGAAGTCAGATCGCTATGCTGTCAGAGGTCAGACCGCTGCGCTGTCAGATGGCTAACAAACCTTACAGGTGTTACGTTGTTTTGTTTATTATAGAAGTTGTTTAAACAACTAAACTGCTTGACATTTAAAAATGACGAAATTTCATAGTTTTTAAACGAAATACATCTCTACTCTCGTTTCTCTCCCTTCTATTCTAAAAATTGTAAACAACTTTATAAAATACTTTATCATAACGCTAATAAAGACATATTGATTATCTCCGTAAAGGTAAGAATAGCTAAAGGTAAAAAAAAGAGATGCTAATACATAGCAATAGCAATGGTTGCCATGCTTATTTTTACATTAGGTACTTCTAGCAGTTGAAGGGCACAGGCCTCTAAGGTAGCACCTGTAGTTAGTACATCATCGACTAATAACACATGTTTACCTACTATTGTCTCTTTTTCCTTTAGTTGAAAGGCAGGTAATACATTTTCTAAACGTTCCACTCTATTTAATCCAGTTTGCGTAGGTGTATAGATTCGTCGTTCCAAAATACCTTCTTTATAAGGAACATTTAGTGCCTCGGAAAGTCCAATAGCAAATTGAGTGCTTTGATTATAGCCCCTTTGACGTTCTCGTTTTGGATGTAAAGGCACAGGAATAATTAAATCAATCGTTGAGAAAAGAGGCTGTTCCTTTAAAAGATGGCCATACGATCTACCTAGTTGTACACCAATCATAGGTCGATCTCCATATTTCAAGAGATGTAGTAAGGTTTGTATCTTGCTAGTTTTTGTAAAATAATAAAGTGCTGCAGCGGATTCCAATTGTATTCTTCCTATAAATCTATCGGTAAATTCATTTTCGGGATGTAAGTGGAGATCGGTAGGAGATAATTTAGCTTGACAAGCTAAACAAAGTGCTTGCTTACGATCTCTTTGATTATGACGACATAATAAACAAAGAAGCGGAAAGAATAAAGACAAGAAGTCATTCCACCAAGGATTTTTCATACCTTGAGATTTTATAGCGGTTAGAAATTTAGATTTGTGGATAAAGGTAGGAAAAAAAGAAGCTATTAGGCAAAAAAAAGAGAGGTAGTGTAAAACACTACCTCAGCCCTAACCAAATAAAACCAAATTATTATTTATTCTTAAACTCATCTAAAAAATTGGATGAGTTGCATTGTCTACTGCAAATTTAAATCAAAAAAAGGGTATTTAATAATTAGAAAATGCTATCAAGGCTGCTACAGCGTCCGTATGAAGAAACTATCATTTTTGATATTTCTAATAAAAATTGTTTTTCATTTTTTTTCAAAATTTTATTTTGGATCATTATTTTATTCAGAACAATATTAGAGATTAATAAAGAGGTATTTTTTTTATAAAATTGAACTTTTTATTTATTCATAGCTATTTATTTATATTTTTTGACTAGTGAAGTTGTTTAAACAGGTATTATATGTCTGCAAACCTGTATGACAAGAACCTGAACGACATTTTTAAACAACTTTTATAATTTCACTTATAATGAATCTTCGTTACTTCTTTTTTATATGCTCCATTTTGCTTTTAGCTCATACTTTTCCGCTACACGCACAGCAAACGGAATCGGAAAAGGATGCCTTCTTTATCCGGACGATCTATGATGAAGCTCTAACTAATGGCCAAGCTTTTGATTGGTTAACACACTTGACTACCCAAATTGGCGGCCGACTAGCAGGTTCTCCTCAATCTTATGCAGCTATTGAGTATGGCAAACAGGTGTTGGATACTTTAGAAATGGATCGAGTCTGGTTACAACCGTGTATGGTTCCGCACTGGTCTAGGGGCGATATAGAACATGTGAAGGTCGTGTCTTCTGCGCTTGGGTCAATGGATTTAAAAGCAACAACTTTAGGTAATTCTGTCGGTACTCCTGCTGCTGGTGTTATTGCGGAGGTATTAGAAGTTAAAAGTTTAGATGAAGTAGAAGCATTAGGAGCAAAGGTTCGAGGTAAAATCATTTTTTATAACCGTCCAATGGACCCTAAACAACTCCGGACCTTTAATGCCTATGGTGGTGCGGTAGATCAACGGGTATTTGGCGCCTCCAAAGCAGCGGAGTTTGGCGCAGTTGGTGCCATTGTTCGATCTATGACTACTCGACTAGATGACCATCCACATACGGGCACACTAGTATACACAGAAGGTATTGCGAAAATACCTGGTATGGCCATCAGCACAAATGATGCAGAGCAGCTGAGTGACTTGCTACAGCATGGAAAAGTGTCCTTGTATATGAATACGAACTGCCAAACTTTATCTGATAAAAAATCTTATAATGTAGTGGGCGAAATTAAAGGTTCTACCCACCCAGATGAAATTATTCTGGTCGGTGGACATCTCGATTCTTGGGATATCGGACAAGGCGCACATGATGATGGGGCTGGTTGTGTACATGCTATGGACGTTATTCACATCTTGCGTCAACTGAATTATCAACCCAAAAGAACCATTCGATGTGTGTTATTTATTAATGAAGAAAATGGACAAGCAGGAGCGATTGAATATATGGAACAATCTAATAAAAATAAAGAATTCCATATTGCGGCTATCGAATCCGATGCTGGCGGGTTTACGCCTAGAGGATTTTCTTGTGATGCTACTGATACCGTATTTAATACTAAATTTAAACCATTATATGACCGCTTTATTCCACTGATGGAACCGTATGGTTTATATTTAGAAAAAGGAGGATCAGGCGCAGATATATCCAGACTAAAAAGTCAACAAGGCTTGCTATTTGGTTTTAGACCAGATTCTCAACGATATTTTGACTATCACCATACTGATATTGATACAATTGATGCCGTTAATGAACGAGAACTAGAGCTAGGTGCCGCAGCTATGACTAGTCTCGTTTATCTCTTGGACCAGTATGGAATTTAAAAGAAGTCAGGCCGCTTTCGCTGTCAGAGGTCAGAAGTCAGATCGCTGCGCTGTCAGATGCTAGCGCGGTGTCAACATCATAAGCCCGCCCGTCTGATGGCAGTCGGGCTGGTCTGACCTCTGACAGTTCCGGAGGAAACGATCTGACCTCTGAACTCTCAAAATACTTAACTAACTTCACATAAAACTCTATGCCAGTGTATTGGCTATCAGAAGATAAATTATACTTTCCCCCAGCCTATCTTACCAATGAGGATGGAATACTAGCGATTGGTGGAGATCTATCCCCTGAGCGCCTCCTATTAGCTTATCAGCATGGTATCTTTCCTTGGTTTAATCCAAATGATCCGATTATTTGGTGGTCTCCTGATCCTAGATTTGTACTATTCCCTAAAGAGTTGAAAGTGTCCAAGAGTATGCGACCTTATTTCAACCAACAAAAATTTCAGGTTACAGTGGATCAACAATTTGAACAGGTGATGCGCGCTTGCCAAACCCAACGTAGAGATAGGCAAAGTGGCGGTACTTGGATAACAGAGAGTATGATAGAAGGCTATGTACAGCTACATCAAAAAGGCTATGCCCATTCTATAGAAGTGTGGGATCAAGATAAATTGGTGGGTGGTTTATATGGTATTGGACTAGGAAAAGTGTTTTATGGAGAGTCCATGTTTGCAAAAAGTAGCAATGCGTCTAAGTTTGGATTTATTTCCCTAGTCAGAAAGTTACAGGACTTGAATTTTGTGGTGATAGATTGCCAACAAGAAACACAGCACTTGGCTAGTTTAGGGGGTAGAAGTATTCCAAGAACCGCATTTCTGAAAATACTGCAACAGAACCAGAAAGAAATAACGAAGAAAGGAGATTGGAGTACTTATCTGAATATTTGAGTACTTGGACAAAATGGAAAGACTTGGTTTTTCAAAAAATAAAAAAGGTAAGCTTTAATGTAAAGCTTACCTTTTTTATTTTTTGAAAAAACTGAGGAATATAAATTACTATTCTGCCTCTGCTTCTGCCTCTCCTTCTCCTCCAGCTGTTTTCTCTGCACCTTCTTCTGCTCCTGCACTCTTTAATGCTCTTGGTACAACAACAGATACTACTGGAATACCTGAAGAATTCATTACTTCGATACCTTCTGGAACTTCTAAATCTCTAACTCGTGCGGAAGAGCCTAATTCCAAAGTTGAAATATCAATAAACAACGTATCAACCAATTTTTCAGGAGTTGTTTTAATCTTTGCTCTACGCAAAGTTTGCTGCATTTTACCACCTACTTTCACACCAGGAGAAACGCCTTTAAAACGGATAGGTACTTCTACCTTTACCGTTCGACCATCTTCTAATTTAAGAAAATCAGCATGCAGTACAGATTCATTTACTGGATGAAACTGTGCATCCTTCAAAATACATCGGTGAGTAGCACCATCTAAAGTGATTTCCGCTACCTTAAATTCAGGTGTATAAATTAAACCTTTTATATCTTTCGGTTTAACAGAGAAGGATACATTTGTATCGCCACCATACATTATACATGGGATACCGCCTTCGTTTCTAACTGCTTTAGAAGCCTTCTTGCCTATACCGTCTCTTACTGAACCAGAAAATGCTATCGTATTCATATCTTTACTTTTTTCTATTTCTCGAAAATGAGCGCAAAGATAAAGATTTTCTTAAAAAGAAGTCTGATTTTTGGCTGCTATGAACGTTAAATTCAACAAATAATATAATTATATTTGAATATACTCTTTTTTTTTGCTTAAAAAGGACAAATTTAGTACGACAGATAAGGGTTTTATCATGAAAAAATAGCCCGAAAAGACAAAAATCGCTAAAATTTACCCCGACCCTAAAGGGAGTTTTAGCAATTTCTGCCTTTTCTCCCTTTAGGGTTGGGGTAAAAAAAGGTAGAAATTGCTAAAACGTTTGTATGATAAAGCCCTATATATCAGATTGATATTTTCAGTTCTATCTATCTCTACGCTCTGTTCTCGCCTCTCTATTCTTTCTTCCTAGGAATGGGCAATATATTTTCCATTCGACCATCTATAAAATAGAAATCTTCTCCCGTAAATACCCCATCCTCTTCTAGCATAATTCGAACGATTTTCTTCCATTCTGGTA
>CALJIY010000049.1 GCA_937973945.1 uncultured Saprospiraceae bacterium
CTCTTTTTTATCTGTTCGAAATTTCCGCTTTCAATGATCTCTCCTCTTCTCATGATGTAGATGCGATCACATTTTTGAGCAAGTCCAACACTATCGCTAACAGCTACTAAAGTCCAATTATTTTTCTTACTAACGAGATAGTCTAAAATTTGCTCGCGTTCGGTTCGTTCCATTTTAGTTAGAAAATCTTCTAGTATAAATAGTTGTGGCTGCGCAATAATACCCCGAGCCAAAATGATTTTATTTCGGACACTGCTTGGAATGTTTTTTCCACCAGGCAATAGAATCGTACCATAGCCATTAGGCAGTTGATTGATAAATTTATCCATGCCTAATTGTCTTGAAATTTCTGTTATTTGTGGCAGCGTAATGGATTCTTGACCAAGGGTAATATTGTCTCGAATGCTCCCTTCAAATATGTCTAGGTCGGAGGTGAATTCCCCAATTCGGTTGTGTAGGTCATCAATGTTTAGATTCTTCATAGGGATTCCATTGATCGTGAAACTCCCTTGAAAAGTGTTATAAAAACCACTAATTAGTTGAGCTAAGGTGCTTCTGCCTGCATGGTTATAACCAGCAATACAAATCCGCTCATTTGGTTGAATATCTAAATTGATGCCTTTCAAGGAAGGCTTATCGCTGTCCTTAAATTTGAATTGTATGTTGTTGAGTTGGATGGCGATGCCTTTTCCAGTGTCAATCTCCTTAAAGGAAACGCCGCCCGTTTTATCCAAGGGCAAATCCATCACCTGTCCCAATTTTTCCAATGCAGTAAGGGTATCGTAGATGGTTTCCATGCTTAGTATCAATTTCTCTACTGCCGCCAATACCAATAAGACCACAATCTCTGCCGCTACAAACTGCCCGATATTAATTTGATTTTCTATAACTAATTTACTACCTAATAAAAGCAAGGCACCAGTGACTAAGACTTTAAATAGCACCATCCCCCAGTACTGCCACACTAAAATCTTAAAATGCTTTTTTCTAGCATCTAAATAATTGACGACTAGCCCATCTGTTTTTTTGATAGCATAATTATCGCCATTTGATAATTTGAAAGTCGTATTGGCGCGTGCAATTTCCTCCAACCAATGAGCAACGGCATATTTATATTTACTTTCTTTTAAACTAGTGTCTAAGCCCTGTTTACCTGTTTGCCAAAATATTAAGCTTAAAAGCAATACGAGAATGATACTAAAAAATGCAAAAAACGGATGATAAAACGAGATCAGTAGTAGACCAAAAAGTATATTAAGTATAGCCGTAGAAAAGTCCATCATAATTTTTGGTAAGCCTTTCTGAATCGTCAGCGTATCAAAAAAGCGATTCACTAATTCTGGAGCATATGCATCTTCCACACCTTCTAATTGCATGTGTGGTAAGCGGAAGGCAAACTCAAAAGAGGACCTAGTAAATATTCTTCGTTGAATAGTCTCTGTGACGGTCAGTTGCATAATTTTGAGTACGCCTGTAAGTGCTGTACCCACCGTCACAATTCCTACGAGTACATATAAAGCATAGGACATCGTCCCTCCCGCTATCAAGCCAATGATCGCCTGAACACCGAGCGGAATAGTAAGGGTAATGATACCCGAAAAGATGGCATACAAATAGACATAACTTATATCTTTTCGATCTAGCGCAAGTAATTTAAAGAAACGCTTTAATGGCGTCCATTGATTTTTGTCCATACAGGCTTTTATAATAAATTATAGTAATGATGCGCAAATATAATAGTATTACTATCAAATGTCAAATTAAAACTATTTTTTGTTAAAGGTTTTATTGAAGATAAATAGAGGGGAGGGTTTAACTAAAAAAAGAAGGTTTGGCGCTAAATTCGCTAAACCTTCTTTTGTGTATTTTATTTCTTAAATCACCAAATAATTTGGAGGCAGAATGTAGAATAGAAGTATATTGTATTAGATTTGAAAGTGGGAATATTTGTAAATTAATTGAGTGAAAAAATAAAAGACATTTTCTTAAAATTGATCGGATCAATTTTTTGGATACTTTTTAGATGGAATTCAAACTGGATGCTATTCAACACGGAGCTACTTTGTAGCTACACGGATGACCCGGTTTTTTCAGGTCGTGCGTGATGTTGACGACATTCACTGGCAGTGGTTGAATCAAGCTGTACGTTTCATCTGACCACTGGAAGTGAAATGTCGTCAACTTAAGGATTTGAATGTCTTATAGTCAAGGTTATGGGGTCAACGTCTAGGTGCGATGGCCCGACAAAAACACCGGAGATGAGGGAATATATTCCCGACCCCGAAGGGACGGGCAGGCTTTTTGTCTAGGGTTTTTGCTTCTTTTTTGCCGATGCAAAAAGAAGAATCAACATCTAGTTAGGATGATTTTTCTTAAGTTGACGACATTCCACTGGAAGTGATCAGATGAATATATTGATTACCCAATTTTGTTATACACTCCCTGTCTTTTTACTTAATCCCCACATGCTCCTCCAACAAATCCATAAACTTCGGATTACTAGGTTTTACATAAGAGCTATTATGCAAGATTTTCCCATCAGGACCGATTATGACATATTTCGGTAAACCAACAATAATTCCCAATTGACCTGGATCCAATTCTACTTCGGAATAAGCAAATCCAAAGAAATCCTCTTCCTCTGCCATCCCCATCCAATAGTTATTGCCCTGCCAGTTACGCTGTTGTAGAAATTGATTCCAGCGAGCAAAATCTCTATCGACTGATATGCCTACGAATTGGACGTTCTTGTCTTTATAGGTTTTGCTGAGTTCGTGAAATATGGGTCCCTCTTTGACACAAGGACCACACCAAGTTGCCCAGAAATCTATGACCGTATATTTACCTTTAAAGGATTGGGTGGAGAGTTGCGTGCTATCGGTTTGATACACGATTCCATCTGGGGTGGTGTTGCCCACAGCCACGGCATTCATTCGATCATTTTTGCTTAAGGGTTTGGTGGCTATTGGAAAGGGGGCTTTGCTGGGTGTTTCTTCTTCCAATACGTCCTGTGCTATTTCTATTACCTCGGATTTTGTGGTAGCAGTGGTGCCTTCTTCGGATGGAATTGATGGCACTTGCGTTGCACAGCTAGTAATAATTAGTAATAGGGATAGTGTTGTTATTTGCTTGGTTCGATTCATATCGTCTATTTTTCTTGTTAAACAATTTCAATAGGGGTATTGTTTCTGGAGTTAGTGGGACATCATTCAACACGGAGCTTACTTCACCCCCTCCACCACCAACACAAAAGGATCAAACACCTGCGAAATATACAAGCGATCTTCCCAATGCAATACCGTAGAAGCCGCACTAATTAAATCCCCATTATTCTGAAAAACCAAATTCGTTTTCAAGGTCAAGGGGTCCATCGCAAATACTTGCATAGGGGATGGTACAGTAGCATCTTTCATATGATCCAGGAATTTCAAAGGACAAGGATGAGCCGCTGTCCATAAGACTCCCTTATTATCCATCAATAAATTATCGCCAACTGGTATATCTATAGCGTGTGACTTCGTGGACAATTTATCCTGCTGATCCACTTGCCCCTCTTTAATAGCATATCGCGCTACTTCACGGCAACCACCATTGGCGACTAATAGATAGTCTTTGTCTTGATGGACCCAGACACCATTTGGATAACACATATTCTCTAAGACCACTTTCCAATTTCCTTTTCCATCATAATGCAACACATTTCCATTCCCGATACCAAGTATAGATTTCGTACTTTCCCTTGGATCATTAGAAGGCATTGGATTGGTGACATATAAACTTCCATCTTCCAATACATCTAAATCATTCGGACCCGTTAGTAAAGCATGCTGGAGTATAACATTTTCATCTAAGACTAAGCGGTCATTTTGTATTTTAAATCGAACAATTCTATGCGTCGTTTCTAATCCTTTTCCATCATGCGAGATCGCATATAAGTAGGAGATGGAATCTATGGTGACCACATCAATGCCATGCGGATGTATTTCGAAATTGGAAGGAATGATTTGCAGCGGAACGGTCGTATTGTTGCTTAAATCAATACTATAAAAAGAGCCAATATCTGGATGACCTTCTCGTCGCTCATCGCAAGAAACGATAATTCTTGGACTGCCATTAGATAGATCTAAAGCCATATCTTCTGGACCACTACCGACCATTATTTTTGTTGTAGTAGGTTTACCTTTCGTGGTATAGTCCCCACAACTTAAAGGCGATACCCCACAAGCACTGAATTGGAAATAGAGTAGGGGGAGTAGTGCTAGGAGTATTAAAAATAGCAAGAGATATAATAGTATTTTTTTCATAACTTTTTTTGATAACTTTAGAGCTGTCTACTATTCTTTATTATGTTATTTTACCACGGATTCACGGATTAGACGAAGTAGGACGTTTTTAATCCATGAATCTGTGGTAAAAGGATCAAGAAGGATAAGCGTTTATTTGGTTAGGCATAATTGAAATAACTTTTTTAAAACCAAAAGTAATAATTACATTTACAAAACATTAATAAATCAATCAATACTCTAATCACTAAATATGAAAGTACAAGCTTACGCAGCTGCCAATCCTAAAGGAGCATTGAGTCCTTTTGAATACGAATTAGGTCCATTACCCGTAGATGAAGTAGATATAGAAGTCCATTATTGTGGAATTTGCCACAGTGATATGAGTATGTTAGATAATGAATGGCGGATTACACAGTATCCATTTGTTCCTGGGCATGAGATTGTAGGGAAAGTGCTGAAAGTGGGATCACAAGTCAAGCATTTGAAAGAAGGGCAAATTGTTGGGGTAGGTTGGTCTGCCTATTCGTGCTTATCCTGTGAAGAATGCATGAGTGGCAACCATAATCTATGTAATCATGCAAAAGGAACGATCGTGGGAAGGCATGGTGGATTTGCAGATAAGGTACGTTGTCAAGCCGCTTGGACGATTCCGATACCTGATGGCGTCAATCTTTTAGCAGCAGGCCCATTATTTTGTGGAGGTATCACGGTTTTTAATCCGATCATTCAACATAATATCAGTCCATTAGCTAGTGTGGGAGTGGTTGGAATTGGAGGGCTAGGTCATATGGCATTAGCTTTTTTAAAAGCATGGGGTTGTGAAGTCACTGCTTTTTCTACTAGTCCTGAAAAGGAGGCGGAGGCACGGGCATTGGGCGCACACCATTTTGTAAGTACGCATGATAAAGATGCGCTAAAGAAACTGAGAGGTCGATTTGATATGGTTTTAGATACTGTCAATGTAGAGTTAGATTGGAACGCTTATATTAAAACTTTGAAATCTAAAGGGAAGTTGCATATTGTAGGCGTGGCGCCTAGTGTAACCGCTAGTATAGGCCAGTTGATGAGTAAGCAAAGATCTATTTCTGCCTCTCCCACGGGTAGCCCACACGTTATGACGGAGATGATGAAGTTTGTGGCTAGGCATGATATTCAACCGATGGTGGAAACGTTTGCCTTAGCTCAAGTAAATGAGGCGATGGATCGATTGCGACATGAGAAACCTCGGTATCGAGTGGTGTTGGATATGGGGAAAAGGAAAAGCGTGTAAAATGATTACTTTTAACCGAGGACATTCTCGGACATTAAGCAAGAAGAAAAATAACAGTGCCTCAAAGAAAAATAGAAATCAAAAAAGGATTTAGCTTTAACAGCATTGAAGACAACACTGGATTGCCTGACTATCAGACAGCGATCACTTATTATGCTAATAATCTGCCATCTGCGATTGCCTTAGATAAAAATATTCCTATTTTTTTAGATACCAATGTCTTGTTAAGAGGCTATACCGTTTCACCGGAACGAAGGGCATTGCTGTATCAATTTTTCTTAGAACGACAAGATCAGATTGTCATCACCAAACAAGTACAAGAAGAATTTATTAGAAATAGAAAAAAGGTAAGGACCAGCTATGCAAATTTGCCAGCCGCCCAATTATCGGATGTCAGTGATACCTTAGCTAATTTGTTATTGGAGTTAAAGACGGAATCTGAGGAGACAGAAAATTCCAAAATTGCAAAAGACGAACTCTTAGATTTGTTTTCCAACTTTGAGCAAATTGATAATTTGTCTGCTTCCGAAAAATCTTTTTTAAAGAAGGAGTTTGCTTTTTTAAGCAGTACTTTTAATTCACAAGAAAGTAAAGAAGAAGCACTAGGCAAAACTTTCCCTGGAAGGGGAGATATATTGGAGAAACCAACATTTCCGTACGGCGACTATTTTATATACCATGAGCTGCTAAAGTATGTTTATGAGCATAATCAAGATGTCGTTTTTCTTACCTTCGATGTGGCAAAAGGAGATTGGTTACCATCCAATAAAAAGCCTTATGCACATTATATTTATAAAACATTCGTTTTAAATGAAAAGGTAATTTTTATAAATAGTGCCAATAAATTCTTTGAAGAACTATATGCAACTTCCTTTGATCCTTTGTTCCCAGTAGAAAAAAAAGTGACGCATTACATTATGGAGTCTAGTTTTGAAAAAGAATTAAGCGCACAGTTTGGGCACTTAGAACAAAGTATTAGGAAGCTGGCCCAGAAACTGGATATTGATGCGACGGATGATATTCTTGCTAAGCATGTTTTGGATGACCTGAACTATGATGACAGTATTCCAAATGATATCTATTATGAATTAATAGGTATTTGGTCAATCAGAGATGGATTAATCGAAGGGGATTTGGAGGCTATTAGACGAGAGTATACGCCTGAAGAATTGGCAGAAATAATGAGTGTTGTTAAAGATAATATTAGGCTGATCAATAAATTGATTTTGTCTGCTCGAAGATAGGAAGGGGGTTGACATATAGGAAGTAGGGAAACACTTACTTTAGATAACCTCAACCCCCAAGGGGCAATGTCATTGAAATAAGCTTTTTAGTGTTTTAAGGTCAAGCGCAAGTATCAAGTTCAAGTACAAAAACCAGACGTTGACACTCTTGAACTTGTACTTGATTCTTGAATTTGTACTTCATGATTTTCCTTATTTCAACGACATTGCTCAAGTTTTCTTTAGAAAGAAGGCGTATTTGAGCCTTTCAAAAAG
>CALJIY010000050.1 GCA_937973945.1 uncultured Saprospiraceae bacterium
CACAAACTCCGAACCATTCAAAAAATCCAACATCTTACTAGGACTTTCTGTACCTGTTCTTAAATCAAAATTGATTTGTGGTGCGCCTGACTTTCCTCTTTTTGTAGAAATAATGACCACCCCATTAGCCGCACGAGACCCGTAGATCGCAGCAGCAGAAGCATCTTTTAAAACCTCCATTCGGTCAATATCCTTTGGATTGACGAAATTCATGTTATCTGCAAAGGTGCCGTCTATAACATACAATGGAAATGAATTAGTCAAAGAACTAACCCCTCTAACGAATACATTTGCATCGCCTCCTGGCTGCCCCCCATTATTCTCCACCTGTACCCCTGCAATCTTTCCTTGCAATGCAGAGGTTGGATTACCAGAAACGATAGAGGCAATGTCCCCACCGTCAAGCGAAGCAACAGAACCAGTCAAGTTACTTTTCTTTTGAACACCATAACCTACCACAACCACTTCATCCAATATTTCTGTGTCTGTCCCCATTACCAAGTCAATAGTTGTTCGATTACCAACCAAAATTTCTTGGTCTTGATAACCCGTGTAACTAAAAACTAAAGTAGCATCACTAGGAGCGTCTAGCGAATACTTACCATCAAAATCTGTAACGGTACCACTAGCTGTACCTTTAATTAATACATTTACACCAATTAAGGCTTCTCCTGTATCATCTGTTATTGTACCTCCAACTTGTGCAGACAAGCTATAGGTCATGCAGACTAGTAGCGCAGTAACAAGTACCCCAGCTTTCGCTAGAACACTCGACCCAGAACGCCGTTGTCTGTGATGTAGATTGTTAAAAAGTTTCATTATACTTATATTTAGTAAGAAAATTGAGCATCAGATAGCTATAATAATAGTCCTAAATCATGTTGTCACAGGTTAATCTGTACTACTCTATGGTAGTATGCAGCAAATATATAGAAAACTATAATAAAAAAAGAAATAACTGTTCTAAAAAGAATAAAATTTTATCAATTGCGTATTTCATCTACTATATCTTCTTTATTCAAATGCAAATTCCTATATTATTTTATTTAAATTTGCCATACAAAAGCTCAGTTTAGATCCTAAAAAACAAAATTGTACAGTAGTATAGTATAGCGTAATTAATAAGAAACGAATTATGAGTGTAGCGACCGTCTTCGATAAGGTGCAGGAATTACAGGATGTAACAGATTATTCCAAACATGAACGGCTGGTTCAAGGGTTAATCAATGCCATAGATGAAAAGATAATAACGCAGGGCTCCATGTTGCCGTCTGTGAATATTATGGTAAAAGAGTTAGGATTTGCCAGTAAAACAATTGTGAAAGCCTACCAAGAATTGAAGGATAGAGGTTTGATAGCTTCTAAAAATAGACGCGGATATTTTGTTGTCAATGAGGCAACAGACCAAACAATGAAAGTGGCGCTGTTGCTATATGCCTTTCATCCGTTTCAAGAAGATTTTTATAATTCTTTTAAAAATACTTTAGGTGATACCACGCATGTAGACGTATTCTTTCACCATAGCAATATTGAGGTTTTTGAAACGATCTTAAACAATGCCAAAGGCAAGTATGGGATGTATGTTGTAGCGCCAATACCCCACCCACAAACAAAAAGTATTCTAAATACTATACCTAGAAATAAATTATTAATTGTAGATCGTCATGAACATTTAGATGGCGATTATTCTCACATTACGCAAGAGTTTGAGATAGCCACCTATATGGCTTTAAGAAAACTAGTTAAGCGTATTCAAGAATTTGACGAAATAAACCTTTTTTATTTACCTGATTCTGACTACCCTATAGAAGTGTTGAGAGCCTTTGAACAATTCTTAAAAGACTACAAAATCAAAGGAAACGTCCTTAAACAATATGTGTCGAATACGGTCGAAAAGGGAAAAGTCTATTTCACTATTGGAGATGGTGATTTATGGAGGCTAATTAAAGACTGCAAGGCAAAAGGTTTAGATGTCGGTAAAGATGTTGGTATTATATCTAATAATGATACGCCGGTAAAAGAGTTAGTGTGTAACGGTATCACCACTTTTTCTACTGATTTTGAGAAAATGGGACAGCAAGCAGCAGAATTCGTCATTAATAAAAAACCTATCTCTAAAATTATTCCTACAGTTTTGATCCAACGCAATTCTTTATAATGAAATTACTTTAAAAAGACCGCAAACGTTTTATACTAATACAACTCATCAATGCTTTGAGAATAAGCCCATCTGCAAGCAATTTGCCACCTCATACATGTTTTGCTTCCGTATATACACCTTTGAATTGCCCTTTTCCAAACATAACACCCCATGGAAGTAGCATTATATTTCCTCTTTCCCGCAAAAAACAAAATCAGTCTTCATCCTAGTATATAATATTATTAAATACTAAATAAAATAAAAACAATATTTTTTGGATATGTGGATTCTGTTTACTTTATTTGCTATGCGTGTATAAATTCATTTAGAAATACTGTATTTACATACCCTTATGTAAATAAACAAGCTTCACTAGTTTCCTAACGACGATGGAAAAGTTTTTCGTTGTTTTGATTACACGGCCATACAACAGGTAAGCCTACCAAGACAACTTTTATCTCTTATCCTCCTTCGTTAATACTTAATCAAAATAACTCGTATGAATCAAAAAAAACTGAACTTTTTACTGGTCTTATTTGGGCTTTGTTTTGTGACAATCGGTTACAGTCAAAATACCCTCTCTGGAACAGTAACAGATGAAAACGCTGAAACCTTAATCGGGGTAAATATCCTGATTAAAAACAGCACTGTAGGTACCATTACCGACTTTGACGGTAATTATACCTTACAAGCCAATCCAGGAGATGTATTGGTATTTTCCTACACTGGATTTAGTGAGCAGGAAGTAGTGGTCGGTGCAGAAACGATGGTCAATGTAGTCATGTCAGCAGGATCTTTGTTAGATGAGGTCGTGGTCGTAGGTTACGGATCACAGAAAAAAGCAACCGTGACAGGTGCCGTCGCACAGTTAAAAGGAGATGTATTGATACAATCTCCTGCAGTCAACTTAGGTACTTCTCTAGCTGGACGATTACCTGGTCTAGTGGTGATCCAAGAAAGTGGAGAACCAGGAGCAGATGATGCGACTATCCGAATTCGAGGGACTAACACCTTAGGAAATAGTGATCCTTTAATTGTCATTGATGGAATCCCTGATAGAGCAGGTGGTTTGTCTCGATTATTAGGACAAGACATTGAGTCTATTTCTGTATTGAAAGATGCTTCTGCCGCTATTTATGGGGCAAGAGCTGCCAATGGTGCGATTATCGTAACCACTAAGAAAGGTGGAAAAGGTAAGCCAAAAATTGAATATAGTTTCAATCAAGGATGGAGTCAACCGACAATCACCCCTGAAATGTCAAACGCATCGGAGTATGCAAGCATTATTAATGAATTACCAATTTACAAATCAATTCCAGTAAATGAATGGAGTGCTGCTTCTGCTGCTATCTCCTCCACTGGTTCTTATACGTCTCCAACGGAAGGAATTGGTAGTTTGAGTGGAAGTTTTAGTCCAGAGGCATTAGCAGGCTATGCGAGTGGTTCTGACCCTTGGAAGTATCCAAATTCAGATTGGTTTGGAGCAACATTTGCAGACAATGCACCACAGCAACGACATTATTTAGGTATTAGTGGTGGTTCAGAAGACATCGGTTATTATGCCTCTTTAGGATATACGGACCAAGGAGCAATCTACAATAATTCCAATACTTTCTACAAACAATACAGTGGTCGAATCAACTTGAATGCTCAGGTGAATAACTATGTAAAGGCCAACTTAGGCATGATGCTTCGTAGAGAAGACAGAAATACCGCAACGGAAGGTACAGGAGCTATATTTAGAATGTTGATGAGAGGAAAGCCTACGGATCAAGCCGTATGGCCAAATGGTTTACCAGGACCAGATATTGAAAATGGTCAACAGCCAGTAGTTGTTACTACTAATGCAACTGGATATAATAGAACACCTTCGGATTATATGCAATTCAATGCATCTGTCGATATTACTAACCCTTGGGTAGAAGGTCTAACATTAACATTATTAGGGTCTGCTGATAAGTTTAATTCAACTAATAAGCTGTGGGAAACGCCATGGGATTTATATTTCTGGGATGGGGTTACAACAGGATCTGATGGATTACCGCAATTAGAAGGAGCTAGAAGATCTAATTTTACAGCACCTCAATTAAGCCAAACTTCTGTAAGTGGATTAAATACCAACTTGACCGCTTATTTAAATTATGATTTTGCCTTAGATGGTGGCCATAAGATGAATATTATGGCAGGGGTTACACAGGAGCGTTTTGAAGGAGATTTCTTTTCTGCATTTAGAAGAGATTTCGTTTCTCCAGCCATTGATCAATTATTTGCAGGTGGCGCAGCTCAACAACAAACAGATGGTAGTGCATTCAATAGAGCTAGGTTAGGCTACTATGGTAGAGCACAGTATAACTTTAGTGATAAATACTTAGCAGAATTTATCTGGCGATATGATGGATCTTATATCTTCCCTAGAGATGATCGATTTGGTTTCTTCCCCGGTATCTTAGTGGGTTGGAATGTAACACAAGAAGATTGGTTTAATTCAGCTGCAGTGGATAATCTGAAAATTAGAGCTTCTTATGGAGAAATGGGTAATGATCAAGTTTTCTTTAATGATGAACTACAAGAATTTGCTTACCTACCAACTTTCGGCTTTGGCCAATTCCCTATCAATAGCTCTGTAGCCGCTACCTTACAAGAAACATCATTAGCCAATCCCAACTTTACTTGGGAAAGAGCTAAGAATCTGAATCTTGGATTTGATGCCACTTTATTTGGAAGAGTTGATGTCATCTTAGAATTATTCAGAAATAGAAGAGATCAAATCTTAATACAGAAAACAGGTTCTACTCCAGCTTCTTCAGGTATTAGTACTTTATTACCACCAGAAAATGCGGGTGAAGTAGAAAATAAAGGTTTTGAATATAGCTTAACTTATAACGGCGGTCAAGGTAGAGATTTTAAATGGAGTGCAGGCATCAACGGTGGTGTAGCAAGGAATAATGTCATTTTCTTAGATGAAGTACCCGGAGCACCTGATTATCAAAGACAAGAAGGTCATCCTATTGGCTCTTTCTTAGTATATGAAGCAGATGGTGCATTTTTAGACCAAGCAGCTATCGAAGCCAATACCGTAGATTATAGTGGGGTTACCTCTCAACTGATTCCAGGAGATTTACGTTTCGTAGATACCAATAATGATGGAGTAATTGATGGAGATGACCAAATTCGTTTAGACGAGAGTTTAGTTCCTACTTTCAACTTTGGGGCAACTTTCACTGCAGATTATAGAGGATTTGATTTGAATATTTTAATTCAAGGTGCTACAGGTGCAAGAATTCCTATTGCTACTGAATCTGGCGATATTGGAAATTACTTAAAGTGGAGTCATGATAATAGATGGTCTATTGATAGTCCAAGTTCAGAGCACCCAAGATTAGCTAGTAGAGGAGATACTTATTATACAGGTGGTGCATTCGGTAACAACACCTATAACTTATTTGATAAGGATTATGTCCGATTAAAAACAGTAGAAATAGGATATACTTTAGGTAATGACACCTTTGGTGATAATGGTATCCAAGGTTTAAGAGTTTATGCTAGTGGATTTAACTTGTTAACTTTTGCTAAGCAAGATATCTATGATCCAGAAGCAACCATTAGTACTGGTGTATTCTACCCGCAAAGTAGAGTCTTAAACTTAGGGGTTAATGTAACTTTTTAAGAACGGAAGACTTGGTAAGTTTTAAAAACTTACCAAGTCTAAACTTCAAAAGATTAATCGCCTTAAATCATTCTAAAATAGTGAAATTTGAACTATCCTATTGTCAATACTAAGTCAGAAAGTATTTAATTCTAAACCTTTTATGGATTTTGACATTTAATTGGGATAGTTTAATTTTTTTTTAAAATTATAAAAAATGAAGAATTTAAAAACCCTGTCCTTATATAGCTGCCTCGCAATGATGCTGCTATATGGGGTCTCCTGTAACAATGACTTTCTGGACACTGTGCCATTAGATAAAATATCTAGTGAAGCCACTTGGTCAGATGCAGCATTGGCAGAAGCCTTTGTCTTCAATGTATATTCCTTCCTAGGCTATGGTGGTTTTGAAGAACAAGGTTTATCTGCGTACACGGATGAAGCAATGTTTACACATGCTGGTAGACCAATTCCACCTTTAAATGAAGGTACAGAAAGCCCAACGAACTTGGCTTATATGAGTCCTACTTACAATTGGGATGATATGTACCTAGCGATTCGAGAAGCAAATATTGCTTTGACAGAATTACCGAATGCTACAATTGATGCCACTGTTAAAGAACGATTAATCGGTGAAGTTACCTTTTTGAGAGCTTATTACTATCAGCAATTACTTCGATTCTATGGAGGGGTACCGATCATTGATCGACCTTATGGATTAGGGGAAGACTATGCAGTTGCCAGAAGTTCTTATGCAGATGTAGTGGACTTTATTGTAAAAGATTTAGATACTGCCGCTAGCTTATTAGACGGCAAAGATGAAGCGGCTGGACGTGCTAGTAAATTAGCTGCCATGGCCTTAAAATCTAGAGTATTACTATATGCGGCTAGTGATTTACATGAAGCGTCTAAGGTAACTGGCGGTATGGCTGATCCATTATTCGCCTACTCTGGTGGACAAGAAGGTCGATGGGCAGCAGCTAAAGCGGCTGCACAAGCGGCTGTAGATGCTGGCTCTGGTTACAAGTTCGGTTTGGCTGGTCCTGTTTCTGCGGAAGAAGGTAGAGCAAATTATATTGCGCTCGCTATGGGCGGTGGTAGTGCTGCGGCTGACCCAGCTGGTGCAGAAGATATGATTTTTGATAGAAGTGCGACCATAGATTACACCCAAGAATCTAATTGGCCATTAGGTGGTTTACACCACGGTATCAATAATGGACCAAATGGTTACAATAATTGGGCAGGAAATACGCCTATCCAAGCATTGGTAGATGACTATGAAATGATGGATGGTTCTCGATTTGATTGGAGTAACGAAGAACATGCTGGCGCACCTTATCAAAATAGAGATCCTCGTTTTTATGCAACCATCTTATATGATGGTGCAGACTGGAAACCCAGACCAGCAGCTGTAGCAGGTATGGAACCTGCAAATCAAATACAAACAGGTTCTTATGATGACGGAAATGGAGGATTTTTACCTGGTCTAGATACGAGACAATCTCCAATTGAAGATTGGAATGGTAGTCGTACCCATTATTATACACGAAAGTTTACGGATCCAGATCCGAATGTTGTGGATAATTTGTCTGGTGGACAAGCGGTTCCTTATCCATTTATTAGATACACAGAAGTTGTGTTAAATTTAGTGGAAACCTTAATAGAAACAGGTGATGAGGCAACAGCTAGAGACTGGTTAAACCAAATTCGTTTTAGAGTAGGAATGCCTGCTATCAACGACTCAGGAGATGCTTTAAGAGATCGTTACCGCAATGAGCGTCGAATTGAATTGGTGTATGAAGAGCACCGTTACCATGACGCTAGAAGATGGTTAATTGCCCCTACTACTTTGGGTAGAGGTATCCAAGCGACTAATATTCGGGCAACATTGAAGCCAGGTGCTTCTCCACATGTTCCTTATAGATATGATACAGCAGTATACGATTACCAATATGAGGTATTCGATAATACAGAAGTAGAAACGCGTACTTGGTTAGATAAGATGTACTATCGTCCGATTAGTCGGGATGAGGTACAGCGAAATGCTTCCTTGGTACAGAATCCGGGGTACTAATTTCTAGAAGTCAGGCGTCAGACCACTTCGTTGTCAGGGGTCAGACTTATGACGTTGACCGTAACTCTTTGATGGATTAACTAATTCATCTTAAAATAAATCTATCTTCTTTAATTAGGGGATAGATTTATTTATTTTTATAGCTTTGGGAATGCGTTTCCAACATCTGATCAGTCATTTAATGTCGAATCCTAGTTTCAAAAAATATAGCATATTTCTTTATGCCCCAAAGTGCATTTTTACAATGTTAAAGCTTTGCAAAAAAATTACACCTTTGCAAGATCTTCTCCCCCGCTCTGGGTGTGCTTTTGCTGGGGACAAAAAGGCAGAGCAAGAAGGGTTGGGGGGTGGAATCCCTAAGCAATTGGAAAAGTCCCCAAGAACTCCTCCCCCTGCCCCCCTCCAGAGGGGGAAATTGCACGCTCTTGGTAGCTTTCAAAAACAGAACCTAACAGCCTTGTCTTCTGGAAGGGGCTGGGGGGAAGAATTTTTAGTATGCTTTCTAAGTATTCTTATATTCTTAGTATCCTGCCAATCAGATTCCGATTCTAACTCAACAAAAGAACATCAAAATTCAACAACCAAAATCTTCCAATTACTCCCCCCAACCCACACCAATGTCACCTTCGAAAACACCCTCACAGAAGGCCTAAACACCAACGTCCTGATGTACGAATACTTCTACAACGGCGGCGGCGTAGCAACAGGAGATTTTAACGGAGATGGATTCATAGACATCTATTTCACTTCCAATATGGGTAGTAATCAACTATACCTCAATAATGGAAAAGGAGATTTAAAAGAATTTAAAGAAATAGCAAAAATAGCAGGAGTGGCAGGTCGACCTGGTCCTTGGAAAACTGGGGTTACTTTAGTGGACATAAATGGAGATGATCGATTGGATATTTATTTGTGTTATTCAGGTGCTTTGCCTTTACAAAAGCGCCAAAATCAATTATTCATCAATCAAGGTACTGATGCGAATGGCATTCCCAAATTTTCAGAACAGGCGGCGGCATATGGCATAGATAGCCCAGCCTTTAGTAATCAAGCTTACTTTTTTGATTATGACAGAGATGGAGATTTAGATATGCTATTGTTGAATCACAATCCTAAATCTATCCCTGTTTTAAATGAGGTGAGCACCAAAAAATATTTGGCGGAAGATGACCAATTTAAAGGCCTTCGATTATTTCAACAAGGCAATAGTGGGGCGTTCAAAGACATTACCAAACAGGCGGGTATTAGTGGATCTTCTTTAAGCTATGGATTAGGGATAGGCATTTCGGATATTAATAAAGATGGGTGGCCAGACTTTTATGTTTCTAATGATTATACCATTCCAGATTACCTCTATATCAATAATCAAAATGGGACTTTTAGAAATGATCTTGCGGAGAGTGTTCGATACAATAGTCACTTCTCAATGGGTAATGATATTGCGGATATTAATAATGATGGTTGGCAAGATATTATTACCTTGGATATGTTACCAGAGGATAAATATCGACAACGCTTATTGATGGCACCTGATAATTATTCCAAGTTTGATTTGAATATTCGTAGCGGTTTTTATTATCAATATATGCGGAATATGTTGCAACTGAATAATGGCGATCCTAATAAAAAAGGGCAAGTTACTTTTAGTGAAATTGGACAACTGTCAGGTATAGACGCAACCGATTGGAGTTGGGCTGCCTTAGCAGCAGATTATGATAATGATGGTTGGAAAGACTTGTATATTACCAATGGCTATCATAGAGATTATACCAAT
>CALJIY010000051.1 GCA_937973945.1 uncultured Saprospiraceae bacterium
AGATGTTGACGCATTTCGTAGTCAACATCTTGTGATTTACCATTTACCATTCATCATTTACCATTTTATGACATCTTATCTTTTAAAAATTCTAATTGATCGAAGTCTTCTACAGGAATAACAATTTGACCTTTTCCTTTACTATTTACTTTCACTTGCACTTTATTGCCACAAAAGGCACTAATACTTCGAGTCGTTTGATCTATAAAACCTTGATAAGGATTCGTCGTTTTTGATTTTTTCTTAGAAGATTTATTTTTCATGGCAGCACACAAACTTTCCGTTGCACGTACCGATAAATCCTTTTCTTTGATCTGTTTAAAAACGAATAACTGCTGGTCTATTTTATATAAGCCTTTTAATGCTTTGGCGTGGCCTTCTGAAATCTCTTTATCTCTAAGCGCTTTTACTACATCAGGTACCAATTCTAATAAGCCTAACTTATTGGTAATGGTACTTCTACCTTTTCCTAATCGTTCCGATAATTGCTCATGTGTTAACTTACATTCGTCCATTAATCGTTGGTACGTAATGGCTACTTCGATTGGATTTAGGTTTTCTCGCTGTATATTTTCAATCAATGCCATTTCTAGCATTTCTTGATCATTATCAACTACTCTTATATAAGCGGGAATTTCTGTTAATTCTGCTTTTTGAGAAGCCCTCCATCGTCTTTCCCCGGAGATCAATTGAAACTTTCCCGTTTTCATGGGGCGTACCGTAATCGGTTGCACCAAACCATGCACTTTAATAGAGGCGGTTAATTCTTCCAAAGGTCCTGGTGCAAAATCTGTACGAGGATTAAACGGATTCACCTCAATATCCGCAATAGGAATCATGGCTATGGTATTGGCAGTCGCTTTGACCACCTTCTCAGGATTGGCTATTATTGCTTCCGCAAATTCCTTTGCTCCACTACCACCAAATAAGGCAGCTTTTCCCTTTCCTTTTTTTCTTAAATTTAGGCCTGCAGCCAACTTATCTCTAGAAGTCTTAGCCATAATACATGCTTTTTGTATTTCAAATTGTTTTTCTCAAAGTCCGTATACTATTTCTATATTCGATCAACCAAATTGATCTTTACTCAAATTCTTTAGTAGCCAACGTTATACATCTGACCCCTGACAGCGCAGCGATCTGACATCTGACTTCTTTCATCAATCTCTAACCTTCTCAGATGGTTTTCCTTTTACTTTACTACCTCTAAGCGTATCGTTATTTTTCTTTAAAAATTCTTTTGCTAAATTTAAGAAATTTACAGACCCTTTTCCAGTCGTATCATACATAATTACAGGCAGTCGTAAATTTGGCGCTTCACTAATCCTAGAATTTCTATGAATAATGGTATTAAAAACATATTCCTCCATATTCTCTCTGACTTCACTCACCACAATATTTGCTAAGCGCAATCGAGCATCATACATGGATAATAAAATACCTTCGACTTCTAATTTAGGATTTAATTGCTTTTTGATAATGGCTACTGTTTCTTGTAATTGACCTAGTCCTTCTAGTGCAAAGAATTCGCACTGACATGGTATCAGCACAGAATCTGCAGCAGTCATAGCATTTACGGTAACAATACCAAGTGAAGGCAAGCAATCTATAAATATATAGTCATAATCGTCCTTAATCTGGTCAATCACCTCTTTCATCACATACTCTCGTCGAAATCGAGAAACTAATTCTATTTCTGCCCCAACTAAATCTCCATTTGCTGGCAAGATCCACAAGTTAGGCGTCTCTGTCTTAACAATGGCCTCATTCGGATCTATTTCATTGACTAGACAGTCATACAGCGTATTGTCTTCTTCATCAATCATTACACCAACACCAGAAGAGGCGTTCCCTTGAGGATCAGAGTCTATAATGAGTACCCTTTTTTCTAAAACAGCTAAACAAGCAGCTAGATTAATAGCGGTTGTCGTTTTTCCAACGCCTCCCTTTTGATTAGCAATTGCTATTACTTTTCCCATATTTATTCTTTTGCAGGATTAGGAGATTAGGAGATTTTTTTTGAACACAGAGGCACGGAGACACGGAGAAAACTAATTATAACTCTGTGTGCTCCGTGTCTCTGTGTTCAGAATTGTCAACATCTAGTAATAGAAAAGCTCCCTACAACTCTGTGCCTCCGTGTCTCCGTGTTCGGAATTGTCAACATCAAGTAATAGAAAAACGCTCTATAACTCTGTGTCTCCTTGCCTCCGTGTTCCAAATTGTCAACATCTAAATCCCTTCCTACCTCTTAGAGATCAATAGATGTTCCGATGTCTAGCAAAATTAAGTCTTTTCCAGCATCATCAAAAATCTTTTTGGTATTGTTATGATCTATTTCAATAAAGCCGAAAGTATCGTAGTGACAGCCAATGATTTTGGGACATTTTATAAAATCACTAGCGATTGCTGCCGCCTTAGCATCCATGGTGAAATTATCCCCAATTGGAAGGATCGCAGCGTCCAAAGGTGGACATAACATAGGAATTAGCTGCATATCCATCGTTAGAGCGGTATCCCCAGCAAAATAGAGGCATCCTTCTTCATTCCAAAAAACGAAACCTGTTGGGTTTCCTGCATAACTTCCATCTGGAAAGCTAGAGGAATGTACCGCATTTACACATAGAACCGTACCAAAATCGAAACGCCATTTTCCACCAATCCCCATAGGATGAGAATTTTCTACACCCTGTGCTTGTGCCCAATTGTGTATCTCATAAGACGCAATTATTTTGGCACCTGTTCTTTTAGCAATGGAAATCGCATCTAGCGTATGATCTTGATGCCCATGAGATAAAGCAATATAGTCTGCAGGAACGGTGTTGACATCAATAGCTTTGGCTAATGGATTGCCAGAGATAAATGGATCTGTAAGGATTGTTTTGCCCTTCATTTCTATAGCAAAACAAGATTGACCATAATAAGTGATTTTCATATTGTAGGACTTTTTTTTTTGAGTAGAGAATAGAGAGCAGAGAACAGAGACAGATTTCGTTTGAAAATAACGAAATGTCATTGTTTCCTGCCTGCGTTCCTTGGAAGGCAGGTTTAAACGAAATACATCTCTATTCTCTGTTCTCGCTTCTCTGTTCTCAAATTACTTTCTATTACGCCGATATGCCCTAACCCGCTTTGGCCCATACCATAGCCAGACACCAGATCCCATTAGAAAGAGCAAGCCAATACCTAGAAAGTTCATCGATAGGAGTTTAAACCAATCACTAATAATAGAACCATCATGCAATTGTTCTATCCAGTCAGAGTGGCGTCGAGCAATAGATTTGATTTCGCCAGAAGTACCATCTACTTGTACTTCCCAATAGCCTTTTTCAAATAAGACTTTTACCGTACCCTTTGATGGACGTACATCCATTTTATCTATCGTATTCTCTTTTTGATTGGGATGGGCTTGTACAAAGGCAGTGGTCGCAATCATTGCGATTTCAGATAGGGGCTTCCAAGTATCCAATGTTGTACTACTTCCTTTTTGAGTAGGCGGCTGAAGTAAGTCCACGTCTTTTTTTAAGGATAGTAATATACCAGTAATAGCACTGATAAATACCAATACTGCTACTGAAATACCTACATATCGATGGTATTTTCTAAAATTGCGAAGACTTTTTATATAATGCTTCAATAGAATCGTGTAAATTAAGGCCTTGTAGTCGTTTATTTGTTAAAATTAGAAGATCAAAGTTACTATTAATTAGTTATCTAGTAAAACCTAAATGGCTACAAAGTGTTTAAAATACTGTTCTATTTACAAGAACAGAGCGTCGAGAAGAGAAACTCATTTCGTTTAAAAAATGAAATCCCATTATTTGTAGACGAATATTATCTCTCTTCTCTGTTCTCTGCTCTCTATTCTAAAAAAAAACATCCTTGAGTAATACAAATATAGCTTGGTTAGCCAAAATGGCATGGAGAGACAGTCGCAGGAATCGTGGCCGTTTATTGCTATTCATATCCTCTATCGTTATTGGAATAGCTGCATTAGTAGCAATTAGTTCTTTTGGAGAAAATCTAGAGCGAGATATAGAAAAAGAATCTAATAAATTACTAGGTGCAGATTTGGTGGTAGAGGGGCGTTATCCCATACCAGATTCTGTAGCTACCTTAATTAATCCTTTGAAAACGGAGCATACAGAAGCTACCTCTTTTGCCTCGATGGTGCTGATTCCTAAGAATGGAGGTACTCGAATGGTGCAAGTAAAAGGGATCGACGGAGGTTATCCTTATTATGGAACAGTGGCAACAGAACCAGCGAGTGCATATTCCACTTTCCAAGACGGGCAGTCAGCTTTGGTAGAAAAGACTTTAATGGTACAATTTGGACTAGTACCGGGAGATTCTATTAAGGTAGGAAAGGTATTATTTGAAATAGTTGGTCAGTTAAATTCCGCCCCTGGACGTACAGGTTTTGCAGGCGCAATTGCACCAGTCGTATTTGTGCCTAATCGCTTCATTCCTGCTACAGGTTTGGTACAATTAGGTAGTAGGGTAGAGTACCAATACTATTATAAAATAAAGGAAGAAGTGGACTTGAATAAAGTGGTGGCAGATACCTTAAGGCAATCCATTCGGGCAGCTTCTTTGAGTTTTGATACAGCAGAGGATCGAAAACAGGGTTTTGCTAGAGCCTATGAAAATCTGAATAAATTCTTGAGCTTGATAGGATTTATTGCTTTAATCTTAGGTTGTATAGGGGTGGCTAGTGCGGTGCATATTTATATCAAAAGTAAATTGTCAACGGTTGCTGTATTACGAACTTTAGGGGCTAGTGGAAAACAGGCATTTTTAATTTATTTGATACAAATAGCGGTCATGGGTTTGATGGGCGCTATTCTCGGTGCCGTATTAGGAAGTCTCTTACAAAAGTTACTCCCTATGGTACTCGGTGAATTTTTACCGCTGGAAAATGTCAGTACCAATGTGTCTATATCTGCGGTCTTTCAAGGAGTGATTACAGGTGTTGCGGTGGCCGTATTATTTGCCTTATTGCCTTTGTTAGGTATTCGTCAGATTTCGCCATTGCAAGCATTGCGTGCATCTTATGAATCTGGCGGTGGTATCAAAGACCCTTTACGATGGGGCGTCATTGCTTTAATTGCCCTATTTATAGGAGGTTTTGCTTGGTTTCAAACAAAAAGTGCGATGACTGCCTTGGGGTTTATAGCTGTGGTAACTGTTAGCTTTTTATTATTAGCTGCTGCGGCTCGCTTGATTATGTGGTTGGTCCGAAAATTTCTGCCCGTCAAATGGTCGTATATCTGGAGGCAAGGCTTGGCCAATT
>CALJIY010000052.1 GCA_937973945.1 uncultured Saprospiraceae bacterium
CTTTAAAAATAATATCAGATAAACTCTCTGAACTAACGCCTCCTTCTAATTCCACTTTTTGGAGTAATAATAAACTCTGTAACAACATATTAATAAGGTTTTTTAGTTGATGTTTCTTTGATGGTTCTTTTCTTTTAGAATAGCGAAGCGAGAGCAGAGAATAGAGACTTGTGCCGTAACGTGACGCGTCTCTATTCTCTACTCTCTGTTCTCTACTCTAAAAAAGAAAGTAGCTCTGTTAAATGTTAATAAACGCTCGAAAAAGCAACAAATTATAAACGATAACTTAAAATTTGTTTAATAATCTGTTTGAAACCTCGTAAAGTAACTAGTTTTTAAGCTTATTTTCAAAAACCGAGCAAATTTTCAAATTTTTAGTATAAAAAAATAGACCTTTGCTTCTTTTAGCGAAGATTCGCTAGTAAGTACGTCAAAGAAAATAAAGCATAAAATTTCAACCAATGAATGAAGTATATATAGTATCTGCTATTAGAACACCACTAGGTAGTTTTGGAGGCGTATTCGCAAATATCCCTGCTACCAAATTAGGTGCAACAGCAATTCAAGGTGCATTAGCAAAAGCCAATGTAGCTGCTGCTAATGTGGAAGAAGTCTTTATGGGGAATGTATGTTCGGCCAACCTAGGTCAAGCACCTGCACGACAAGCTGCTTTATTTGCAGGTATTCCAAACACAGTACCTTGTACGACGGTTAATAAAGTATGTTCATCTGGTGCTAAGGCAATTATGTTTGCTGCACAATCTATTATGCTAGGACATAATGATATCATCGTTGCTGGTGGGATGGAAAACATGTCAGCAGTGCCTTATTATATTCCAAAAGCTAGATATGGCTATAAATATGGTGATGCGCAATTGATTGATGGATTATCCAAAGATGGTTTGCTAGATCCTTACGATCAGATAGCCATGGGTGTCTATGCAGATCGAACAGCAGAAAAGTATAATATCAGTAGAGCGGAGCAAGATGCCTTTGCGATTCAATCTTATAAAAGAACAGCCGCCGCGACGGAGAATGGGATTTTAAAAGAAGAAATTGTACCTGTAGCTGTCCCTCAAAGAAAAGGAGACCCTGTCATGGTCGGAGAAGATGAGGAGTATAAGCGCGTGAAGTTTGAAAAGATACCAAATCTACGTCCCGCCTTCACAAAAGAAGGAACGGTCACCGCTGCTAACGCTTCGACGATCAATGATGGAGCAGCAGCATTGGTATTAGCAAGTGCAGCTGCCGTAAAGAAATATGGCTTAAAGCCAATGGCTAAGATTTTATCTTTCGCAGATGCGGCACATGAACCTGCCTGGTTTACAACAGCGCCAACGATAGCTGCACCTATCGCATTAAAAAGAGCTGGATTAACAAAGAAAGATGTGGACTTCTTTGAAGTCAATGAAGCATTTTCTGTTGTAACCTTAGCTTTTAATAAGGTCTTAGGAATTGATAACGATAAAGTAAATATTCACGGTGGAGCTGTTTCGGTAGGACACCCATTAGGTGCTTCAGGCGCTAGAATTGTGACTACTTTAAATAATGTCTTACAACAACGAGATGCGACGATTGGATGTGCTGCTATTTGTAATGGTGGTGGTGGCGCTAGTTCTTTGGTTTTGGAGCGAGTGTAAAGAGAGAACTAAACGTTGACGTATTGAACACAGAGGCGCGGAGCACACAGAGAAAGTGAGAAAGTTCAAACTCAAGTGTCAAGTTCAAGTATCAAACGCACAAATCGTTGACAACCAGATTTGTATAAAACTGTCGTTTTATTTTTGACACAGTTTATTGAACAGTCTCCAGAGGCACGGAGCACACAGAGAAAGTATAACTCTGCGCGCTCCGTGTTCAACACCGTCAACATTTAAGCTCTCAAATAGAACTCCGTGCACTCCGTGTCTCAGTGTTCATCTTTGTCAACATCTAACTTTGTCTCTTCCCTCCAACCTTATCATCAATATCAATAATTTCCGCCTCATCGTATTCTCCAAACCAAGCACCCAACTTATCCTTAGCTTGCATTTTCACATCAACATTCACGTAGGCAGCAATGGTGATCAATCCAAAGGTTAAGACACCAATATCATCTGTATATCCTAAAAGGGGCGTCAAATCTGGAATAATATCTATTGGCGAAACAAAATAGCCCAATGCCCCAATAACGATATTCTTTGCCCATTGCGGCGTATCTTTGCGCTTATAGGCGTAAAATAGCAGCAAAGCAGTGTAGACTACCTTAATGCCTGCTTTTCTCCCATAGCCCTTGATTTTTTTCCACAACTTAGGCTCTGAGTACTGTTTTTTATATTTATCTGTGATATTTTTCATGATTACCGTGTTTTATAAAAGTATATAAATCGGTGAAAAGTTAATCTATTGACAAGATCATAATAATAGCTAATTTACACAAATTTTGTCGACCAATTCGGATGTATTTTCGATCATATAGACCCAATCATCAACTAACTAGTCACTACTTTGGCAGGAATCTATTTACATATCCCTTTTTGCAAACAAGCATGTCATTATTGCAATTTTCATTTTTCTACTTCCTTGAAACAGAAGGACTTAATGGTACAATCTATCATTAAAGAGATTGCACTACAAAAAGACTATTTAGAGGCGGCGCCCTTGAAAAGTATTTACTTTGGAGGTGGTACGCCTTCTTTATTAACGAAAAAAGACTTGGACACTATATTCAATACTATTTATAAATACCATCAAATCGCTGAAAGTGTCGAAATTACCCTAGAAGCCAATCCAGATGATTTAACACTTGAAAAATTACAACAATTAGCCCAGACACCTATCAATCGGCTAAGTATCGGGACGCAATCTTTTTTTGAAGAAGATTTACAATGGATGAATCGAGCTCATACCGCCCAAGAAGCTATGACTTGCATCCAAACTGCTCAAGATCAAGGTTTTGATAACTTAACGATTGACCTAATATATGGAGCGCCCACAACGACCCATCAAATGTGGGAACAGAATATTCAGACAGCTATTCAATTAAATATCGCTCATTTATCATGCTATTGCTTAACAGTAGAACCCAACACGGCATTAGATCATTTTGTAAAAAAAGGAACAAAAGAGGCGGTAGATGAGGAAAAAGCTGCACAGCAATTTGAACTATTAATGCAGCAAACAGCCGCCGCAGGCTATGAGCATTACGAGATTTCCAACTTTGCCAAACCTGATTGCCATGCCAGACATAATTCCAATTATTGGCTAGGTGCCTCCTATTTAGGGGTAGGTCCATCTGCCCACTC
>CALJIY010000053.1 GCA_937973945.1 uncultured Saprospiraceae bacterium
CAAGCAATCAAACAATCAAACAATCACTCTCGATTTTATTTATAAACTTCATTCATATTACGGATTTTGCAATTTTTTAATCACAAGAAAAGGGTCATTCCTTAAACCGATTTACACAACATTAGAGAAAGGTTGGCGAGGCTGCACGGGTCTCGTGAACCTATCTTTTGGAATGGCCCTCCTTTTTTGTATTCCCTTTTCTCTTTCCGCTCAAAATGCTTGCCCTGCTTGTGAGGTAGCCGTGCCAGACTCTTTGCAAGTCGATACTTTTTATTTGCAAGCTTTACCGGATGGATCTTTTCAAATACCGTATGAGGCTAATCTATCTTTTCGCTTACCAGTAAATACGACTGAGGTATTATATTTGGATCCCTCTTTGCCAGCGAATATTGGAATCAATAGTATTAAAATAAGTTCTATTAGCAACCTTCCTGCAGGTCTTGTTTGGGAACCGAATCAGTCAAATTATAATTTGCCAGAAGAACGAAATGGTTGTGTGCGCATTTGCGGCACGCCTTTACAATATGGCTTATTTGAAGTAGATATTACGGTAACTGCACAAGTGTCTATTTTGTCGAGAGATGCTACCTTTAATCGGATGTTATATATTGCGCCGCCTAGTAGTGATAACCAAGGTTTTTCTATGACCAATAATATTGGATGTGGCAGCGCGCAGGTAGCTTTTGAAAATAACAATCCAAGTAAAGGGAAAGAAGGATTTAGTTATAATTGGGATTTTGGAAATGGTGATACGAGCACTTCCGAAACACCAGCTGAGCAAGTATACGATCAGCCAGGTATTTACCCAGTAAGTTATCAAGTAATCATCGATACGATAGGAGCGACCTTGACGGATATTACGATCGTAGAAGCAGGCTGTAGTGATATTTTAGGGAAGGCAGATTTTTATATTCGCTTGTTTGATGACTTAGATACTTTAGTCTTAGAAACAGCATTGCCAGATAATACAAACCCACCAATTAGTCTACCTTTAAATTTCCGATTAGCGTCTAGTTTGTATCGTTTAGAAATATGGGATAATGATAGTGGATTAGGTTTTGCGGATGACTTATGTGGAACGGTACAGTTTGAATCCACGACAAGAGACACGCTTAAAGAGGGAGAACTCATGGTCAATATATCTATCGTACATACGCCAGATACTATTCAAGTTTTAGATTCTGTAATCGTTCATGAATTACCCGCTATTCCAACTATACAATTGGAGCATACTAATTTTTGCGATGGCGACTCTATTTTACTAACTTCCTCTTATACGGAAAACGTAGCTTGGTTTTTTGAAGGCTTACCAATTGTAGCTGCTAGGCAAGCTTCTTTTTGGGCAACTACTTCAGGAGAATACCATGTCAGTTATACCAGTCCAGATGGATGTGTTATTTTTTCTGAGCCTATTTTTTTAGAAACAATAGAAGTGCCGGGCGCGCCTGTTTTTACGAATAATGAAAATGTACTAAGTCTTTTTAATCCTGCTATTTTAGAAAATGATTTTAGTCTGCAATGGTATCAAGAAAATAATTTGTTGGAAGAAACAGGTATGGAAATATGTGTGTCGGAAAACGGCTTATATGGTTTGGAGTTAATAGATGAATCTACGGGTTGTCGTACCTTGTTTGAGACTAGTATTGTGGTAGATGCTGCTATTGATTGTACTTCGGCTACCGATGATTTGCGGGACTATTTTACACAAGTTATTCTTTCTCCGAATCCGACTTCAGGTACTTTTAAATTGGATATTGATCTGACCACTCCAATTGAAGATGCGAGATTGAGTGTTGTTAACGTTTTAGGTCAATCTGTTTACCAACGCTCTTTTGACCGATTGCAGGGAGCGTCTACTTTTCAATTAGACTTATCAGACGAAGGGGCTGGAATGTATTGGGTGATTTTGGAAAGTCGGGAAGGGCTTAGTAGTTGGAAGGTTTTGAAAAGATAAACAAAATAGGCATAATTCAACAAGGAAACCTCTTCGAGATTTACACGGATGACACGGTTACTTTGCTGGATATGCTCTAGGTCGTGTATCTAGATTTATGCTCTAATTCATCCGATCACTTTGTGAGTGGTCGGATGAAATGGATAGTAGCTTAGCGGAGAATAGTAACCGCACCTCTCAACACCTCACCTTCACTCAAGTCCAACCGAAGAATGTAATAATAAGTACCTTCTACTAATTTGTCGCCACTTCTATTGGTCCCATTCCAATCGTTATTATAAGGCATGGCTTCGTAGACAATATCTCCCCAACGGTTAAAAATAATTAGTTCATTATTGGGATATTCTTCTGGAGTTTCTAAATGCCAGAAGAAAAGGAATTCATTTAAAGCATCTCCATTAGGCGTAATGGCATTGGGAATGATGGGGTCGTCAGTTGACAATGTGGAGCGTATTAATTCGACGCTTGTTTGGTCACAGAAGTTAGGGCAAGCATCGTAACATATTTGGTAATCAAAACGGATATTTCCAATTGAACTAGTACCTGCTTGATACTCAAAAGTGCCATTACCATTATTAATAATACGAGTGTTAAGGGTAGTCGTATTCAAGAGCTCAATTGTGTAATCTGTCGTGTCCAATTGATCATTATGAATTACATCAAAAGAGAAAGTTGACTGATCTTCTATCAGGAACGTATCCATTTGTAGAATTGGAGTAATAAGATTAGCACAGTCAAAGTTAAGCTCTTGTATCGTTCCTGTACAAGTACAATTTTCTTGAATACGGTCTTCTGTCGTATTTGAATTATCGTCGTCGCAGGCGGCTGAAATTTGTTCTTCTGAAAGACAAAAGGGTAGAATATCTCCACCCCAAGGTAATTGGGGATTATTAGAGAAATTAGGGTCAATATCACATTGATTGGCTAAGGATGCTGGATAACAGCCAGACAATTGATTGTTTGAAAAGTTAAGTGTTGTTAGATTTTGAAGAAACCCAATACCTTCGGGTATGCTATTTATTAATGCATTATCTGCGGCATTTAATATTTTTAAACTGCGTAGCAAACTGATGTCTATAGGAATAGAATCACTCAAAGAATTATTGTTCAGCCACAAAGATTCTAGCTGATTCAAATTGCCGAGTGCAGGTGGAATAGGTCCTGATAATTGATTGTTACTAATATCTAATGCTATCAGATTTAATAAATAGCCTATCGTTGAAGGAAATTGATCTGTGAGTGAATTATTATTTAGGTATAAGGAATTTAGGTCTTTTAAATCACCAATGGATAGTGGCAAAACACCCTGTAAATTATTTCCTGTATTAGTGCTTTCAAGATCGTTATTGCAATCAGCTATTCCATCTAAATCTAAACAAGTAACACAACCATCTTCATTGATTTCCACTCCATACCATTGACTCATGGGTTGCGTCAAATCCCATGTATTTGTCCATAGAGGGCCATTAGTTGCATTATATAAATCTACTAAGGCTAAAGAATCTCTAGTCTTACAAATGGGTTGACAATTGCATAATAAATTGGTTAAGAATTGAATAGTGGGATCGTCTTGCTGCTCACTTGTGGATTGACCTATGTTTACATAGTTGCCATTAGGTAGACTTACCCATTCCGTATTTAGGGTAGGGAAATCACAATTACTAGGATCTGCTTTTATGCCAGTTTGCACACATGGGCATCGTAGTAGCGTTTGGTTCTGAGTTCTAGCGCTCGTGCCAGTCCAAGCAGTACCAGGGTCGCATCCTATATTTCCGAATAAATCTATGAGTGTATTATTCTTCTCTAAACTCAAAGCATCATTGCCATCAAAATCCCCTTCGAATGTAGCATCTGCAACATTAAGTAGTAGTTGGTCAGCAGAATTTTTGCAAATGGTATAAATGCTTTTTGGTGCAAGAGTACCCGTTAATCTTTTTAAGACTTGTCCATTCTGACTGCCATCTGTAAAGACTTTAATCTCATATTCTGATAGATCAACAGAGATATCTAGTGGGTTGTAAATCTCTAAACATTTATTATCATCATCTCCTTCAATGTACTCCGAAAATAAAAGATCTGGTGTGTTTAATACCGCTTCCTTGACCGTACCTTTACAAGAACAATCAGATTGAATGAGATCGTTTTCTGTATTAGGATTGTCATCGTCACAGATAGAACCCGTTCGGTCATTGAGTTGCTCACAGTTAGCAACTGTTATTTGAAATTCTCTTTGGGTCGTGCTTAATAAATTGCCATTTCGATATTCTGACACACTAATACTTGCGAGATAATGCCCTTGAATAGTAGGCGTTCCAGAAATAACACCAGTGGATGGATCAAT
>CALJIY010000054.1 GCA_937973945.1 uncultured Saprospiraceae bacterium
TCAAAGTCGCTCACGACCTAAAAAATCCGTTTCCATCAGCGTATTTTCAAAGAAAAGCAGCGTTCAATTATACCGCTTTTGCCTACTAATTAATAAACAAAATCTTAGCCACAACAGTATTAGGCGCAGACAATCCACGAGAAGCAGTACTAAAAATCAAGTAAACCCCCGTACTAGCACGCCGCCCATCAAAACTATTCCCATCCCAAATAGCCTGCCCACCCGATGAAGTCGTTTCAAAAATTAATCGGCCACTTACATCTGTTATCTTAACATTGGCATCTCTGGCCAAACCTTTAATTGCAATAGGCCCTGTGTACTCTGGACGCACAGGGTTAGGAAAGGCATAAGCAGAAGTCGTATTAACTCGACCACCTGCTGTCGCATCTCCTCTATAAGACAAAAGTCCGTTGTTCGTACCAATATAAGCCTCGCCAGTTTGCTGATTAATAGCTATATCAATAATCGTATTGTCGAATAAGGGGCTATTATTAGTATTAAAAAAAGCAATTTGTTCCTCACCATTTGGCGACTGAATAAATAGACCATTATTCGTACCGATCCATTTTCGATTAGCACCATCTACGGCCATAGTTAAAATATTTTCTGTTTCCAGTAAACGAGCACCAATTCCATCTTGCTCAACGATGCGTCTAGATCCTCTACAATTCGTTTCAAATACACTATTTCCACACTCAAAAATGACGGGGCCTTCGGAAGTACCAACCCATACATCCCCATCTAAATCTACTTCTAAGCAATTGATAACTCTAGTTTGCAATTCACTATTAGAGGGTGTAAATAATTTTACTCGATCATCAGATTCCATATCAATTGTTCCATTATCATCGAATACCAATACCCCTTCATTCGCAGCAACAAACCATTTATAGCCATTATTGTCTATAGCGACTTGTAATAGATTTTTACTTGCTACATTAAAGTTCTTCCAAGTACCATCATTTTTCAAAACAGAAATAGGACGTGGGGCTAAATGATTGCTCATCCACAAATTATTTTCTTCATCAAATGCCAAGCCACCAACTCGTTCTCTGGCTGCATCCCCCGTTGCTCCTTGCAAGGAAGAATTTTCTTCATTGTATGCAGTATAATTTTCTCCGTCGAATTCTACCAAACCTCCCCAAAACGTCCCAACAAATAATCGACCATCAGGATGAATCGCTAGTCGATGAAAATCTCTATCTATATCTTTTTCAAAAAATAGTGGCACATTATCTCTATTAAATCGACTCCAATTGCCTTGATCCAAAATGAAAACGCCATCCACTCTGTTTAATGCAGTTTGATTAGAAGCCACACCCCCAGAAGCGATAAAAACTTTATCTTCTCCTACAGCAATTTCCCCCGTATTCTGAGAAAAAGGAGAATTATAATTCAACGCAGTGCAACGATCCCCTCCCTTATCTGCAAAACGAATACCTCTAAATACATCCGCATACCAAATACGTCCGTTCTCTAACTCAAGCGCATTCCGAGGACGATTGACACAAACACCACCAGATGTAGTAATCGTGCCGTTCTCTGTCACTAATAAAACTTTACCATCTCCATTAGTGTCACTAGAATAACCCGCTAATAAATGTTCAACCCCAGGCGCCAAGTAAGCTAGACTAAAACCACCTTCTACATGCACCTCCTCTAAGGTCGTTCCATCATACTGAAATAAATCTCCGTTAATATCCACATATAGCCTCCCATGATGTGCCGCAACGGCTCGAGAACTATAAACAGGCGGAAAGCCATCAGGAATATCTAATAAACGCCAATTCCCAAAATCCCCTAAATTGATATTATCTTGATTAGAGACGGTATAAATACCTTCATCCGTAGCCGCATAAAATTGCCCATTAAACAAAGTCATGCTAAATACTGGTAAGCCTGTAAATGTGGTAAATTCAAATTCTTCTCTCTCCAAATTCAATTTGACAATCCCAAATCCAGTTGATAAAAAAGCAGCATCGCCTTCAAAAAGGATATCATAAATCGTTCGATCTCCTACAATACTCGTATTCTTCTGAATATCATTTAAATTGATAATCCCATTGGGTTTGACCAAATCCAGATTACTATTCGTATAAGCAATTACTAAAGTTTCGGAGGTTTGATTGTAGTTTATTTTATCAACTCCCACATCACTCAATCCATCTACTTTAGAAAGGAAATCTACAGAGTTATCCATTTTATCTATAGTAAAAATGGAAAAAGGAGAAGCATAGTAGATTTGGGTCTCACTTTGCGTCACCCATCGACCTGATTGATAGGGGAGATGAGATTTCCACTGACCAATTCTTAGATCAGCATCCTGAGCTTTTGCTAAGAAACAGTAGGAAAGGGCAAGAAAAAGGAGACTGATCTTTGAAAGGTGAAAATTTTGCATAGCCTTAAGCTGTGGTATTTTAGAGAATAGAGGAGCGAGAGCAGAGAATAGAGAATAGAGACGTCTTTCGTTTAAAAGCTAACGGAAATTTCGTTGTTTCCTAAACGAAATAAGTCTCTGCTCCCTATTCTCTACTCTTTGTTCTAATTCAACGCCCAATAGTGCAAAGAAACGTTAAATAAAAGTCAACAAATACGTAATTAGAACGAAGTAAGTTATAAAGCTAGTACCTTGTCAATTAGATTTGAAACTAATCGCAAAAAAAGATTAATTTTGCAAACCTATGATAAAGCAAACGATATTTAGCATAATACTTGGTTCTATTATATTACTAGGTGCATGCAAGAGTGATTTTGAAAAAATCAGGACCAATCCAGATCCAGATTTTTTAATCAAAAAAGCATTTGAATACTACGAACAAGAAGACTATAATAAAGCCCAAAGTCTTTTTGAACTAGTTATCAATAGTTTAAGAGGTAAAACAGAAGCAGAACGGGTTTACTTTTCTTATGCGTATACACACTACTATCAAGAAAAATATGTGCTAGCTTCTTATTATTTCAAGAACTTTGTGGCTACTTATGGTAACAGTCCATTAAAAGAAGAAGCAGAGTACATGTCTGCCTATTCTTATTATAAGCTGTCTCCGATATTTAGGTTAGAACAGTCGAATACTTTGAAAGCGATTGATGGTTTTCAATTGTTTGTCAATACTTATCCAAATAGTGAACGAGTGGCAGAGTGTAATCGCCTGATCGATGAAATGCGGGTAAAATTAGAGAAAAAAGAATTTTCCATTGGGCAGCTCTATTATGACACCAAACAATATCAGTCAGCTACTAGGGTTTTTGAAAATATGCTAAAAGATTATCCTGATTCAAAGAATCATGAAAACATTCGCCACTTAATTGTTAAGTCTGCGTATCTATTAGCAGAAAATAGCGTTTTTGAAAAGAAAAAAGAACGATTTGAAGCAGTAGTCGATAAAGCTGATGAGTTTATAAAAAAATACCCAGAAAGTAATAAAACGCAAGAAGTTAAAAATTTTCTAACTGATGCCCGCAATGGCATGAAAAAGATTGATAATGTCGGATATAAAAACGAAAGTTCAAGGTCTAGATCCTAACATACGTGCTAGAGACGTGGCTGGTTTAGCAAAATCTACAGGAAATATCTATGAAGCCTTGGCTATTATTTCTAAGAGAGCTAACCTATTATCTGTAGACTTAAAGTACGAACTTCACAATAAATTAGAAGAATTCGCTGTAAGTTCAGATACCATAGAAGAAATTCATGAGAATAAAGAGCAAATCGAAATCTCTAAATTCTATGAAAGACTACCTAATCCTGTAATCATAGCAATGAACGAGTACAATAACGATGAACTCTATTATCGCTACAATGAAGGGAAAAAGGAAAAATTTTAGAAAAGAGCTATTCTAAAACAAATATTGGGCTTGGCAACAGATTTGTCAAGCCCATTGTTTTGTGAATAACTCTTCATTCCTTACCCATTTATTTTTTTTTAATGTTGAAAGGAAAAAAAATAGTACTAGGTATTACTGGAAGTATAGCCGCTTATAAAGCAGCTTTCTTAACTCGCCTTTTAATCAAAGCTGGAGCAGAAGT
The DNA here is from genome assembly GCA_937973945.1 of uncultured Saprospiraceae bacterium. Classification (GTDB taxonomy): domain Bacteria; phylum Bacteroidota; class Bacteroidia; order Chitinophagales; family Saprospiraceae; genus JAFMDF01. Next base: position 4,028 of record CALJIY010000054.1, read on the forward strand.
ACAAGTCTTAATGACACAGTCTGCTACCTCTTTTATCTCTCCTCTCACTTTATCTACTTTATCTAAAAGGCCCGTATTTACAGATGTCCATAATGGCGAAAGCTGGAACAACCATGTTGATCTCGGTCTATGGGCAGATGTGATGCTAGTTGCACCACTAACTGCGACAACATTAGGTAAAATGGCTAATGGCATTAGCGATAATATTATAGTAGCCACCTATCTATCGGCTCGATGTCCTGTATTTGTGGCCCCTGCAATGGATTTAGATATGTGGGCGCATCCAAGTACGAAAGGAAATATTGACCGACTGATTTCTTATGGTAATCATATTATTCCCGTTGGACATGGAGAATTAGCGAGTGGTTTAGTCGGAGCTGGTAGAATGGGCGAACCAGAAGATATTGTACAACATATAGGCGCCTTTTTAAATAAGGGTACTACGCCAACTTCTTCCCTACAAGAATTTCCCTTAAAAGGTAAAAAAGCCATTGTAACAGCAGGCCCTACCTATGAGCCAATTGATCCTGTACGTTTTATTGGGAATCGGTCTTCTGGAAAAATGGGCATCGCCATAGCGGAAGCATTGGCCGAGCAAGGAGCAGAAGTACAACTAATTTTAGGCCCTTCTAATCTTTCTACAGAGGCTACAAATGTGCAGTCAATACGAGTCCAAACGGCACAAGATATGTACGAAGCGGCAACCAAGAACTTTAGCCAGTCGGACATTGCTGTTATGGCCGCAGCCGTAGCAGATTATCGTCCAAAAACAGTAGCCGATAAAAAATTAAAGAAAGGAGATTTTGATTTGACCATTCCATTGGAACGTACCCAAGACATTGCCGCCGCATTAGGAAAAGTAAAAAAGAAGCATCAAGTAATTATTGGTTTTGCTTTAGAAACCAACAATGAATTGGAAAACGCAAAAGGAAAGCTAAAGAAAAAGAATTTCGACATGATCGTCCTAAACTCCCTACAAGATAAAGGAGCAGGCTTCAGACACGATACCAACAAAGTAACCTTCATTACCGAAAAGGAAGTAAAAGCATTCCCTCTAAAAACGAAAGTAGCTGTAGCTCAAGACATAGCCAAACATATCACTCAAGTCATAAACAACAAATAATAAATCCCAAACCTCACACGACCAGTCCCAACGGGCTAAGAAAGCTTGTGCCTAGAAGCACAGCGAGCATTCATGACGAAGTCGTGGAAACATGCCGCACGAACAGTCCCAACGGGACGACATCCTGTAACCCATGACGAAGTCGTGGAAACAGACCATAACCAAGTCGTAGCACCTACACCACCTCCGCTTCCCCACGCACCATCCCCACAAACTCCTGAATAGCCCCATCCAAATCCGTAGCTTTTTCCAAAGTCTTAATAAAAGCACTCCCAATTATAGCCCCACTACTATACGCACAAGCGGTAGCATAGGTAGCATGATTAGAAATACCAAAGCCAATCAATCTAGGATTTTTCAAGGCTAGATCATTCACTCGATTAAAGTAAGCTAATTGTTGTTGGGTGATATCAGACTTAGCCCCCGTAATAGACGACCTAGAAACCATATAAATGAAGCCCTTAGTCAAAGTATCTATTTGTCGTAAACGTTCTTCACTCGTTTGCGGAGTAATTAAGAACGTCATTCTTAGATCCAATTCATCGAAATATTTTTTATACGTATCTTCAAAAACGTAAACGGGCAAATCTGGTAAGATCAATCCATCTACCCCTACTTCCTTACATTTTCTAAAAAAACGTTCTTCGCCAAACTGCATTACTTGGTTGAAATTCCCCATTAATATTAATGGAATTTCTGTATGTGCTCGGGCCGCTTTTACCTGATCGAATAACAATTCAACGGTCATTCCATTCTTCAAGGCCTTCATGCTACTAGCTTGGATTGTTGGTCCATCTGCTAATGGATCAGAATAAGGAATACCTACTTCTATTAAATCCACCCCAGCTTTTTCGAGCGATAGAATAATGTCCTTCGTATCTTCTAAATTCGGATGTCCTGCTGTAAAAAATATATTGAGGATATCTTTTTTCTTCGTTGCAAATAAATGGTCTAAACGATTCATGAACAATATATTATTATGGAAGTTATTTAAAAATCATACCCTATTTTCAAATAGATAGAGCGAGGGGTTATAGGCAATACGACAAAAGTCGCATCTGGGTTCTGTTCTACAAATGTTGGTGTTGCAGCATTCGAGTTACTACCAAACTCATTTGGACCAAAGAAATTCATCAATCCAGTAGAATTAAAAATGTTATTGGCAATAAGAGATACATTCACCTGATTGCTTAACTGGTAACCCAATCCCGCATTAATAGTGGAGAATCCAGGTAATTGAAAGCCATTAGAAATATTAGCTTGTCGAGCACTCATATACCGCCAAGCAGCAAAAATATTTAATTTTTGTCCAATATAATTCGGCTGTACTTCAAGAATTAAATCCGGATTGTGTGTTAGCTCATTACCAGAATAATCTATTAATACATCATCCGATTCTTCTACAGTACCATTAGCGTCGTATAGATGAAATTTTGTAGCTTCTGCATTTTGATACGTAGCATTGATATTCATATTCCAACGATCACTCATAGCGATCACACTTTCTATTTCTAAGCCAACAGTTGTTGTTTTGTTGAATTGGGTTGGTGTAAAGAAAATCCCTCCACCTGATTGATCAAACACAAACTCAGAAAATGCAACATTATCTAATTGACTCCAAAAGGCAGTCGCAAAAAGACTGAACGTCGGTTTGATTAATTTATACCCCAACTCCCCTTGTAAAATATCTTGTACTGTACCTTTCTCATTGATAGGCACTCCATTAAAATTATTAAAATAATAATTCATTTCTGGAGCTTTATGTCCATTGGAAAAGCGCGTAAAAAAAGCAATGTCCCGACTTAGTTTGTAATTAAACCCAAGCGACCAAGAAAGATAGTCATAGGTGAAATCAAAAGGATCTTGTGTCGTAGCCAAAAGGGTAGAATTATTATACGCAGTAGTTTCGTCACCATCTATTCCACCTGGACTGAAAGAAGGCGAAGAACGATCTTTTTCGCCCTTGTGTCCAATGCGTTCATATCGCAGTCCACCATCAATTGTCAGACGATCCGTAGGGCGAAATTCGTTATTTGCAAAAATAGCTACTTGCTGTATTTTCGCATCCCCTCTATTATAAAGCAAGCCGCCATAGTTAGAAATACCTGATGGATCAGATAATTGAATAACTGCTTCTCCTGGATTTTCTAAACTAACAGCAAGCATTCTGGGTGAGTTTTCATAGGTCGCATAAGCGTAGCTCGCAGAGGTAAAAGTTGCTACATCAGAGTATCCGAAAAAGCCACCAAGTGTCAAATGATGCTTTTCTGTTTGACGACTAATCGTCAATTGTTCCATTATTTCTGTTGCTTCATCTAGTTTTTTCCAAGGAGCAATGCCCATTACTGCGTCATTAGGCAAGCTACCTTCAATATATTCAAATGAGGCAGGAGCACCTTGAAAAGGACCTAAAATTCCAAAGTTATTCACACTAGCAACTACATTGCCTTGCTGTGCATCTCGGAATACAATTTGTCCCAAAGGAATATTTTGAAACGTTGGATCGATCCCACTCAATAGATAAGGGAAAAAACCTTCTAAGCCCAGCGGTTGATTAGCGATGGTTGATTGCCAATCCGCACTTTTAATACTACCTTTTAAATTAGATCGCAACATCCAATCTCCTATACCTTGAGAAAATTTAATACCCAAAGCAAGGTCTTTAGTAGCTACTCCTTTATCAGAATCATAAGAATAGGTAGCGTTCGGATTATCTTCAGCAAAACGTCCATCTATAATATCGGTACTTACCCTAGGCAATAACAAGGCCGTTGTATTAAAATCTTGACCAAAGGCAGGCTCTATATTCTGCCAATTTCTCGCTGCTAAACCACCATATCTGTTAACCTTATCATTTAAGTACTTTGCATAAAAAACGAACGAGCCATTATCTGTTTGTTTAGAAATATTTGCTTTTAACTGTCCTCCATTCGCCCAATTAATATCTGTATTACGAGGTCCTTCATCATAGCGGTAAAAACCGCCTACATTAAGTGCCCAGTTGTTTTGTATTGGGCTACTTAAATTAAGATCATATCGAACTAATCCATTATTATCTCCTTGCAATCCAGTAGTTGCCAACATGCTTCCACGAAAAGTGTCCCCCCCAGTTTCAGAGATAAAATTAACAATACCGCCAGGAGCATTAGCACTAGTAATAGCAGCTGCTCCTCCACGCACTACCTCTAAACGCCGAGTCGTCAAATCCACTCGATGAAATAGATCTGGTCCATAATAAGTTGTTTGATAATTAGTTACAGGTAAGCCATCTTCTTGTAAAGACATATAATACCAACCGATATCATCTTCTGCTAAAGCTGAAATCCCTCTAGAATAAACTCTAGTGAAAATCTCTCCCGCAGCAGCATCCACAAACATGCCTGGAACAGCCTTTAGCAAATCCGCGGTACCTCTTGCTGTTTGCTGTTGAATTTTGCTTTGTGATAGAGAACTACTAGCAATAGAAGAATTAAGTTTGACTGTTTCTTGAAAAGCACCTGTGATAATTACCTCACTTAGCTCTAAAGGATCAGGTTGAAGTTTAAACGTTATTGAATTAGATAAGTCTTTAGCATCGACTATCTGCTCCATACTTCTTTTTCCTAAATAACTAACCACCAGTCTGTGTGTAACACCTTGGGGTAGACTCAATTCAAAAGTTCCATCGACACCACTCAGCGTACCAATATTCAATGCAGGAACAACAATGTCAGCGCCTACTAATGCTTGATCTTTATCGTCCAATACTTTCCCCGTAAATAAGGTCTGTCCCATTAGATACCCACCTAAAAATAGACTTACTATAAATAGGGCTCCTTTTCTTAATTTCATTAGATGTGGTTATGAAAAGCTGTTTAAAAATATCTTATAACTTACAGCTTCATGATTTGATCGCCGCAAAATTAGGGAGTTCTTAATTGGTTTGAGCGAAGTTTCTCATTTAATTACATGTCGCAACAAGCATGCCTTTCAAATATTTTAGTAAAAAATCTATTTGTCGCTAACAACCATTCTTCTATTAAAAAAACAGAATAATTCTGATTGTTAGAACAAAATCAGTATTTTGTTTTAAATTATTTCACTTAGTAACGACGAAATAATAAGTTGGTCATCTGGACGAGAAGATTTTGTTTTCAGTTTTTCTTAAAAAATCCTTGCATAGCCTAGCTACGGAAGTATTTTTTAAGGAAAAATGAGGATGAAAGAGCGAACCCGTAGGGTGAATGTCCAAAGACATTCAAGCGAATGAACCGCAAAGCGGATGGGATGCTTAAATTCCGTCCTAGATGTTCAAGTTATTGTTTTGACGTTACTAAGTACTATAACAAAAATGGTTCTTTGACAAATACAGTGAAAACGATCAAAGAAAATAAATTTTCTCTTTTTCTTTTAACACTGATATTGTCAAAGAACAATAACAATTAAAGTGTAGTTATTGAAATATCATCTATTCTACACTCGACACCCTCATTGGTGAAAAGGATAGATATCTCTGAATTTCCTCCAGAACTAAATTCTATAGATTCCATAATATAAGCATTGGCATCCATTTGATCATTCACAGTAACCGAAGAAATCGTGGCGCCAGGCACTTGAGACAGATCAGTCAAAGTAGCACCCGTACCATCTAAAATAGAAAGGGTTAAACTTCCTACAGGGTCCGTTTTCATGGTATAGAAAAAGGAAACTCTATATTTCGTATTTGGTTCCACTGCTATTGTTTGTAATCCGACTCGGTCACCAGCAGAAGGTAATTTGGCTGCTTGAGATCCACTATGTGTTGGACTTGATGTAATCTGAATAACCCCACCTAAAGCATTTCTCCAAGAGTCCCGACCATCACCTGTGCCATCTGATAAAGTATTATCCTCAAATCCTCCTTCACTCACCATCGGTATGAAACCTGCAGCAAGATCTAATGAAATATCATCTATTCTAGACTCAACTCCTACATTGGAGAAGAAAACTGCTATCTCTGTATTATTTCCTGAATTGAAGTTGATAGTTTCCGTGATATAAGCATTGGCATCCGTCTGATCATTGACCATGCTTGTAGCAATCGTAGCTGCAGCAACTTCAGATATATCGTTCAATGTCCGACCATCTAAAATAGATACTGTTAAGCTGCCTGCAGGATCCGTTTTCATCGTGTAATTATAAGTAAGCGTATAATTCGAATTAGCTGCCACAGAAACTAGTTGGTAACCGATACGAGAACCATCAGAAGGTAACTTAGCCGCTTGAGAACCACTTACGACTGGACCAGATGTAATCTGGATAACTCCGCCTAAGGCACTATTTCTCCAAGAGTCCCGGCCGTCCCCTGTTCCATCAGATAAAGTGTTATCTTCAAATCCACCTTCGGCGATCATTCCCGCTTCTACAGCTTCTATTGAGAAATCGTCTAGTCTAGTCTCTACCCCTTCGTTGGAGAAGAAGATAGCTACTTCTGATCTAGCTCCTGAATTGAAAGTTACCGTTTCTGTTACATAAGCATTGGCATCCGTCTGATCATTTACGGTGACAGAAGCAATCGTAGATCCTGGCACTTCAGATATATCATTCAAAGTAGAACCATCTAAAATAGCAACAGTTAAACTTCCTTCAGGACTCGTTTTCATCGTGTAATTAAAAGTCACGTTATATATAGTATTAGGCTCTACCATTACTCGTTGGTAACCGATACGAGAACCATCACTAGGTAACTTAGCCGCTTGAGATCCCGTTACTGTTGGACCTGATGTAATCTGGATAACCCCGCCTAATGCACTGTTTCTCCAACAATCCCG
>CALJIY010000055.1 GCA_937973945.1 uncultured Saprospiraceae bacterium
GTACAACTATTTGCTGGATTTAACGCGCCACCTGGTGTACCGTCATTAAACAACAATTCGTTGTCTTCAAATGTAAAGGGCTCACCTGCACCATCTATAACCTCAAGAATGGTTGGGCTATTAGAAAATGTTATTCTAGTATCCGCACCCACATTATCAATAATGGTAAATTGCATGGAAAAGAAGCGAGTACCATCAGGCTGAGTTACTCCTACAGTAGTGTTATCAAACCAAGCTACGGTAATGGCACCAGAAGCTGGATTAGAGACATTAGCGGCTGGACTGAGAGAGGGAAACATGTCAGGATTACTAGCACTATCAAATTGGAGTATGCTAGGATCGTAGGCAAAAGAATATTGCGTACTTAAGACATTTTGGAAATTAGTTACAGTTACATCTACTGTAATCACATCTCCGACATTGCCTGTAATAGGCTGAGGAGAGACCGTAAAGGTCAATTGAGAGAAAACCGAAGTCGCTACAAATAGCAGTCCAGTTGTAAGAATAGTAACAATCTTATTCATTACGAACGGAATTTGGGATAATTATCGAATCGTTTTTATATACAAATATTTTTAATATGATAAAAACGTGCCAAAAAGTTAAATCTTTGCTTACACTAGTGACTATATTCAATAATTATTACATATTTTAAATAAAAATTATTCTAAGTCGTCTGAAAAGAAGGATGAAAAATAAATTATTAGGAAAATTTATTTATTGAAGTTGTTTAAGAATGTATTCTGCAATTAGTTGTAAGTGCTTGGTTTCTAGGGCGAAGCTCTTTTTTATTTTCGTAGCCTTAGCTACGGGAATCAAAAAAACTGAAGATCCTAGGAATCAATGACTTGCAAATAATGCATCAATTCATTTTTAAACAACTTCATAGCATCAGCTCTAATCTAATAATGGTTTGCATAAAAATCTCAGTCCTTGATATAGCCTATTGCTTATCAAAGTAAATGCCTCACCATTAATGTTTTTTTTTGTCTTTATTGTGGTACTACAATCATTTGCTTTGACAGTTGGTGAGTACTACTACTTAAGGTATAAGTATAGGTACCTGCAACTGTTAATTGTTCTGTATCTATGAGGATATTATTTATGCCATTTGACGCTTGAAAACGTTCTTCAAATACAGCACGTCCATAAGTGTCTGTAATGGTTAATAGTACCCATTCAGCAGTTGAAAAGGATGCTTTTATTGTGGTATTTTTGTAAAATGGATTAGGATGGTTTTGAAATAAACGCATCCCATTTTGGGCTTGTAAAAAGGTGGTAGTAGTAGTGTTTCCTGGGACTACAATTTCCCCATCTATTACTTCAACATCTAATATGGTAGAAGTAGCGTCAACCGCTTCGATCAAAGCTGGTTCATTAGTAAAGGCAATAGAAGAGTTAGCTCCTTCTTCTCCAATCACTTCAAATCTTAATACAAGTATTTCTGTCGAATCCGCTACATCTATTCCCGTTAAAGAATTATCAAACCATATAACGATTAGTTTTCCTTCTCTAATGTTTTCCACGCCCACGCCATCTGCTCTAAACTGAGGTAAGGCTTCTGTAAAACTATGTACCTCTTTAAATGCTAAAACAGTTGTATCCCAATTAACAGAAAACTGTAAAGAGAAAATATCATTAAAGCCTTTCACTTGTAATGGAACATCAATTGTTTCTCCTTTATTCGCTGTATTATTACCAGCAATAAGTGTTATTTGTGCAGTAGTATCTATTGTACTCAAGGAAATGATACCAATACAAAAAAATACACTTACTATTTTATTCAAATATGTATTGCACTTATTTATAAAATACTGTGCTAATACATTCACTTTTTCCAAAAAATGGAAAGTATATGGGATACTTAATTTCAATGTAAATGGGTTTTGTGTTCTTTATAGCCTCCATAGTGCTCTTTTGTTGCAATATCCTATACGGAATAAAGTGCAAGTAGGTTCTTACTAACGAACTTTTAGTTTGCTAAAGGACCTGAAAAAAGTGGATTTAACAAATTCATTTAATTAAAAATAGTGAATAGCCCTTTGAAGAAAGGACATCATTTTTAAAAAAGATTCCGATACTTTAGTAAGAAAATTCACTTATTCGGATACGAGATTCCCATGCATTAAGGCTAATAATGCTTAAAATGAACTACAAATAACAAATTATATTCTTGATGAATTTGGGCATAATACCCCAATGGAAAGAATGTAAAAAGGCAAGAAATGCCATAGATATGGCTATTAGGATGCTATAGTTCATGGGAATTTCATAATTTATTTTGGATTATATATCAACAAATATAATAGAAAATATTTGTCATAAGCAAGGTAGGGCTTAATTAGTTGACTAGATTGCTAATTAATAGCAAAAACTTATATTGTATTATCTTTAATTGGTTTTTAAAAAAGAAAGTGCTTGACCACTTCGCAGTCAAACACATGATAATTTCTAGTCGCAAGAGCGATGATCTTATGAATTTGGTTCTATAAGATATGTCGTAAAAAATGTCCTAATGGATTAAACTATGGTCGTATGCTACTCTAATCAAACCTGCTGTATTGCTTACATTCAGTTTTCTCATGATATTTTTTCTATGCACACTAACCGTTTGATCACTAATAAAAAGTTCTTTAGCAATTTCTTTATTACTTAAAGCGGAGCTAATTAATTGTAAAATTTCTAGTTCTCGCTTAGTTAGTTTATGTTTTCTAACAAACTTATCATCAAACTTGGCGTCAGTCCGATTGACAATAATTTTATTATTCGAGAAAGATATGCCTTTCCCCATATATACTTTATCTAACATAACGTCCTTAATTGCATTAATCACTTCTTCTTTTCCATACTGCTTGAGTATGTAAGCATCCATGCCCGCTTTTAATACTGTTTTGACAATTTTTGTATCATCGTACATGGTCAATGCTATTACTTTTAAGGAACTATTCCAAGCTTTGATTTGTGTAAAAGCCTCTAAACCATCAATCCCTGGCATATTTAAATCCAATAAAACAACATGCGGCTGCGCAGATTTCAATATCCTAATTAATTCTCGACCCGAGGCTGCTAGTGCTACCACTTCAAGATTTATCTCCTTCTCCTCTTCTAATATTTTTTTAAGTCCTTGCTGAAATAATAAATGATCATCAGCAATGACAATGCGTATGCTATGCATGGGACATCAAGTTGTATGTTATGGGATTCGGCACAAGGTAAAAAGTTTTTTTCCATTTTTTTACTAAAGTAAAAATTAGTTTTCCCTATTACTTTTCTTAACTAATTGACTATTAGATATATATGAAAATAAAAAAACGCTTTCTCCCCGCTTATTGTTCTAGAATAAGACAATGATCGTTCCAAGTAAGTTTGACTTTAGCAATACCCTATAAAGATTAGACAACTTACAAAAAATATGCGCAATAGTGTTCAATAAAACTACAGCTTGTACTAAATTAGCATTTATGAAGATAAGTGTTTGGACAAAATACCTTCAGCTAAAATTAACTTATTTATGTCCATGCAATTCCTCTTATCATACAAAGATTGATGCACCTGTATGCCATGAACAGAGGAAAGGCCTTCACTCAACAAGAGTAGATCTTCAAAATGAACTAAATAATTACTTTAGGTAAACACGTGTACAATCTACAATTCAAACTATTCTTAGACTTCTCTATTAAAATTTATAATTCTTTAACTTCCAACACTTTAAACTCTTCATATAATTAGGTATATTTGTAATACTACTTGTCAAATAAATTGAGCTTTTCTGCTCAAACCATTCCCGTCACACTTACTATTCCATAGTCTACTTAGCCCCCCTTTAGCTTGTATGTCTATCACATACATTGTTAATTAATTATCAAACAAAAACTATGAACAAGCAACTAAAAGTATGCGCTATACATTTAGTATTAAGCATTTTATTTGGTGTTACCTCTTTTGCTCAGCCTGATCTGAGTATCGATAGAGATCGCCTAATCAGAGATCTCCGAACAGATTTATTAGATAATGATGATCAATGTTATATCAATGAAGGATGTGTGGGAGGATATGGTGATAGGCAATTGATTAAATTCACCACACATATTAGAAATGTTGGTAATCAAGATTTTGTTGTTGGGGCGCCACCTAGTAACCCCAGCTTAGAAAACGAAATTTGGGAGTGGGATGAATGCCATCAGCATTGGCATTACGAAAGCTATGCTCGATATATATTATATGATCAAAATGGCAATCAAACTCCTGCTGGCTTTAAAAATGGGTTTTGCTTGATGGACTCCGAATGTAGTGGCGGCGGCAGCTTAACATATACTTGTAGATATCAAGGTATATCCGCTGGATGTGGAGATATTTACTCTTGGTCATTACCTTGTCAGTGGATAGACGTAACAGATATTCCAAGTGGCATCTATCGCCTCGTCAATCAAGTTAATTGGCTACGTTCTCCTGATTATTTCAATAATTCAGAGGTCAATTATTCTAATAATGAGGCGAGCATCTGTATACAAATAAGTCGAGATGCCAATGGGAGGCACCTTGTAAATGTTTTATCCGATACTAACTGTGATTGCACAGATAATGATTTAGATGGCATATGCGCTATTGAAGATTGTAATGATAACAATGCGAACCTACCTGCTACTCCTGGTACTAGTTGTAATGATAATAATAGTAATACAGAAAATGATGTAATCCTCGCAGATGGTTGTACTTGTCAAGGAACCATTATCAGCTGTCCTGATGCAGATAATGATGGCATCTGCGCTAATGAGGATTGTGATGATAACAATGCTAATCTTCCTGCTACGCCTGGTACTAGTTGTAATGACAATAATCCTATCACCTCCAATGATGTAATTCTTGCGGATGGCTGTACTTGTCGGGGTACTTCTGACAGTGGAGAAACGACCATCTCTTGTGGACCATTAACGATCACTTACGGTGGTGGACAGATAGATATGATCGGAAGCGATAATTATAGATTTAAAATTCATGACCTTAATAATGGTTGGAGTGAGGTATTTAGCTGTGTTTCTAATTGTGGCGGCTCTCAAACAGCTGTTCTTCCAAACGGCTCCTATAAAATTAAAATTTATAATTTCGACTGGTCTGTAGTAGAATGTGATGTGGACGTAATGCTTACCAATAGTACAGGTACTTGTCCTGATGCAGATAATGATGGTGTTTGTGCAGCTGCTGATTGTAACGATAATAATCCAAGTATCCCAGCTACACCTGGTACACCTTGTAGTGATAATAATCCTAACACCACTAATGATGTTATCCTTGCAGATGGTTGTACTTGTCGAGGCACGACTACCAACTGTACAGATGCAGATGGCGATGGCGTATGTGCTGATGCAGATTGTAATGACAATAATGCCAACCTTCCAGCTACGCCAGGTACTAGTTGTAACGATAATAATAGCAATACCAGCAATGATGTTATTCTTGCGGATGGTTGTACTTGTCGGGGTACAACAGATGGAGGAGGTAATGGAACTACCATAAGCTGTGGAGAAATTACGATCGTCTATGGCAGTGGTCAAATATCAATGACAGGCAATAGCGGTAGTCTTTATCGATTTAAAATACATGATTTGAATAATGGCTGGACAGAAGTATTAAACTGTGTTACTAGCGTCTGTGGGTCCTCTCAGACAGCTAGCCTTCCGGATGGTCCATATAAAGTAAAAATATACAATTCTAGTTGGGTATTGATTTGTGATCAAGATGTCAATCTTTCTGGAGGTGGAGGATCTTGCACCGATGCAGATGGCGATGGCGTATGTGCTGATGCAGATTGTAATGACAATAATGCCAATCTTCCTGCCACACCTGGCACTAGTTGTAATGATAATAATAGTAATACCACCAATGATGTCATCCTTGCAGATGGTTGTACTTGTCGGGGTACTATTAGCAATTGTACTGATTCGGATAGTGATGGTGTATGTGATAGTGATGATTGTGCTATCAATAATCCAAACCTTCCTGCTACACCTGGATCAAGCTGTAATGATAATAATAGCAATACTTCCAATGATGTTATTCTTGCAGATGGTTGTACTTGTCAAGGAACAACGGGAGGCAGTAACACCGGAACTTGTAGCGACATTAATATTACAGCTTCTGCCAATACGATCAATATTACAGGTTTAACTGCCCCTATTGAAATCATAAAAGTATATCGAATCAACAATGGCTGGCAATTAGCCTATGATTGTGTTGCAAGCTGTGGTACACAACAAGAAATCACGAACTTGACTGCTGGGAATTATGTGGTAGAAGTACAGTTTTTCTCCGCTAGTTGGAGTTCTATTTGTTCAGAGCAAAAAACATTAGTTGTTTCCAATATTGATTCGGATGATAATAGTACGCCCTCTTTCCTAATAGGAAATGATCCTACTGCAACTATTCGCAATAAACCTATCAAGTTTGATTTATATCCAAATCCTGCAAAAGAGAAGATTTGGGTAAATCTATCTAATTGGGGAGATCAGATGGTAGAGTTGAAAATAGTAAATCATCTAGCTCAAGTAGTAGCTCAATATTCTATTCAACATCAAGAAGGAATGGTGCATCCAGTAGACGTACCTAACTTAGGGAATGGCTTACATTTTGTTCAGATTAGTAACGGAACTCAAATACTGACTAAGAAATTGTTTATTTCTAAGTAAGGAAAATGTTTGTTTGATTGTTGCTTAAATAATTTTGACAGCTAACAATCTAGCAAAGAAAACCGCCAAGGAATAGTTATTCCTTGGCGGTTTTCTTTTTAGTTCTTTTATTATTTCGTCGTTAATAAGCTGGCTAACTTTGGACTTCTTATTTTAATTGATCTAAGGCATCCTGAATCGCCTTTCTTTGCTGCTTTTTTTGAATAACAATTGGTGGAACAGCTCTTTCTGAACAATCTTCAATAGCACATCTTTCACAAGTAACACTGACCATTTTCTTAGGAATCGCCGGATCGTTCAAAAAATGTACATGCTTTTTTAAGTCTTCATCTACTAAAAGACCAATAGTGACACTTACTTTTTTGGTATGAGGAAAATAACTAGGTCTCGCAATGGTCAGACATAAATACTCTCTATCCGTGCCTGTATAAATAGAGCGTTGTATACCTACAACTGGTTGTTGTTCTGTTTCTGCCCGAGACTGCAATGCCTTTAATTGGGTAATAGATAACCACCTACGGCAATAGTGCTCTGCCAAATTATTGGCATGAGGCTGATGTCTTCTATTCAGATGCATTTCTTTATCGATTCTAAATGACACGCCTTGCTCTTCATTTAACATCCTCAAAAAGAATAGCTTCTTTATATTTAAAATAGCAGGTAATAGGTTAAATCGCTGAAATAATACCTCTGGCGACACCTCATATTTATCCAATAAATCTAAGAGTAAATCTTCTTGCCAAGTAGTTTGACTAAACAAGTGTCTTAAATCATTAATGAAATTATCTTTATTAACTAGAATCCCTACTGCAAAATAGCCCGCAAAATAATTATTTAAAACAGTCTGAAAATTTTTGACCTTTAAAAAAGAAGAGGTATTGATTCGATCTTCTAATTTTAAATAATTATAAGCTATTTCTTTCCCAAGTTGCAAGGCTTTCTGTTGTGCATTTAATTCTTTATTGATGTATAGCTTTTTGGAACTTGGCACATAGACAGATCTCATCGTTTTCAAGACGGGCATTTCTTCAAAACTGCTTTCTATAATAGTATAAGAAAAATGATTTTCTAAAATTCTAACTAATAACTTAACTGGTACAGGCCGACTAATTGGAATATTGAACTGCTTAATAAATGCGGCTATCGCCTTTTCTTTTTCGTCGAAATAGTTATAATTTAATTCTTGGTAGGCTCTTAATGCTTGAAAGTAGAAGTTCTCTTCTTTGAAGGCATAATTTCTCGAAATTTCAATAAGCGTCGAAATAAAAGCGCCTACTCTTGAAGGGGACACGGCTACGATTTCTACAATCTTAGACAGGTCAATATCAAATAATTCTAATGGTAATTCATTCAAAAAGTTGGAATGCAATAATTCTCCTATTGCGGATAAATTACCGCTTAACTCACTCGAGCTCAATTCTTCTGGAGTAGTCCCTAAGGCCTCTGCTAAATTTATAATTTTTTCTTTTCGAGGCTTTTTCTTTCCTTTTTCTATTTCATTTAAATAAGATAAAGACAAGCCTGATGCTTTAGAAAGATCAGATGAGCTCAACTCATTTGCCAACCTAAATTGCTTCACCTTTAAGCCAAATATTATCTTACTATTTTGTGTGTTTATACTCATTAAAGTGCGCAAGTTATCTAATAAGGTCTTCCATAAAGAAGGAGCGCATAATGTACCGCTTTTTTGCGAATTTTCACAAACTATCTACTTTCAAATAAAAAAGGCGATTAAAGCACATTAGCTCCAATCGCCTTCAAAACCACAAAAGACATCTTATTTTTAAGGGTATTTCCCTTTATATTTTTACATTCTCACTTAAAGTACACTATTCAATATTTTTAGAACAGAGAGCAGAGAAGAGAGAGCAGAGACATATCTCGTTTAAAAAACTATGAAATTTCGCCATTTTTTAAACGAAATCTATCTCTATTCTCTATTCTTCAAGTGTACACTCAACGAATAAATACTTTTCCAGATGTAACCAACTGTCCCTCAGAGAGGATAGAGAAGAAATATAATCCTTCTGACAGTTGGTTAGGATAAAAATCGAATCTGGATATAGAGTGGGAATCTGCTTGTACTAATCGGCCGGTGACATCAAATAATTGGAAGGTAATATTAGGTGTTGCTCCTAAACCAATTAACTCAATAGTTGCACGCTCTGTGAAAGGGTTTGGAAATACGTCGACAGAAACACCAGGTATCACGATATCATCTACATCTGTAGATACTTCTATGTAATCGCTTACAGTTTCCCCACCTATTGTATGAAATGCCATTTCAGAAGCAATCGGTGCGCCGAAGTCAAAAGTCACACTAGCTGTATTTTCAATGACGGCGCCCTTAGGAGTATTTAGCTTTTGGGACACACGGAATTTCACAAATCCGTAGGAGGTTTCATCATTGATAGCCGTACTGGGTAGGTCAATATTTTGGAAGGTAAATGTTAGAATGCCTTCCCCAGTCACCTCATATTCATAAGGGTGACTACTTGCCCCCGGCACTACCGTTGTTATATCAAAAATAGAAGATAAGGTATCTCTTAGGATAACTCTGCTAACCGTATCTGATCCAGTATTCTGGAAGTAGATATGGTATTCTATATCATCTGTGGCAGAAATCATTTTCTCCGCCCCCACTCCTTTTGGAGAAGGCGTCATATCAATGATTCCTGTAAACAATTTATTTTCTTGACAATCAGATGCATAAAATGGCAAATCATCACTATCGCTAAATAGGGTTAAAAATCCTGTACTAAAAGGCTTTCCGAATGGACATCCTTCTATTGCTGTAGATGCTGTTTCCCCATATGGATGTCCTGCTGGTTGATCTGCTATGACTCGAATGGTTGAGCCATCTGCTGGGAAGGTAACTGTTTCAGAACCATTGCTTGGGATTTGAAAATCATACCCTTGTCTAATGTCAAAGTCATCAATAATCACAATAAAATCGGAAGGTGCCGTCATATCTCCTTCCCCAATATTCTGAATCACAAAACGAACGGAATCTCCAATACATTCCCCGTCTATTCGTATACTAGCACCATTCCAAGTTGGCGGTGGTGGTATGCATAAAGCATTGGGAGAAGCATAGGCCTCTACACAATGAGACTTTCCTACTAATGCGTCACAATCGACTGTAACATTCACTTTAAAATCGCCGCATTCTTCCACTGCTAAGTCGCCTATGTTAAACCGATAAGTATTGTTGGTGTGATCGGCCCATGGAAGTGTACTATAATTGATTTTTAAATCTCGATCAAATTGAATATCAATATAGGTATCGTCGGCAGTACTTACGCCTCTATTACATAAACTAACCGTATAATCCGTTGTTCTACAAGGTTCTAAAAATGGAGCAGATATATCTGCAACGACAACAGGACAATCTGCTACGGTTGCTCTAGCTGCAAAATCTAATTCAATCGTATCACTGGTAATAAAATTAACATTATAGTTTTGGCAAACATCCCAGGCATTATTTAATACAACTAAACTGACATTATAATTACCTTCTTCTAGCGCTACTTCATATTCTCCATTTTCATTAGTAGTAGCGTAAACAATGTCGTTGCCTGTCTTCAATTGCACTAACCAATCTTCCAATACTTTTTCTCCATTGTCTAAGGTACAGTTGGCATTAATATCTCTGAAAACCTTTCCTTTGATAATATTATTAAAAACATTTCCTGTTGGATTCGTTTTGGCCATGTAGATATCATACAATGGCAATAAACTATTTGGGTCTTTGTTGATGTCATAGTTCCCAACAATCACAAAGCCACCATCAGGCGTGTTTGTTACTGCACGTCCAATATTGGAACCGCTACCACCATATAAACTATTCCATAACTCATTGCCTTCTCGATCCGTTCTCAATAAATAAATCTGAGAATTTCGATCTGTCAATTCATTACTACCTGCTATAATAAAACCACCGTCAGGGGCTAATTGGATATCACTTCCCTCTTCTCTAAATATTGGATCCCCATAAGTTTTGGACCATATTTCATTTCCATTACTGTCTAATTGTAGTAAAAATGCATCCCCTTTATCCGTTGCAATACCTGTAATCGCAAAACCACCGTCAAGCGTTTCTACTACACTATTTGCTCTATCTCTTTCTAAATTACCAAACTTGGCTTCTATGATCGTCTCTCCATTCGCATCCACTTTGATAAAATAGCTATCAGAACTATTCGTATTTTGATTGATAAAAGACTTGGTAACTCCTACTGCTACCACATCACCTGTAGAAGTTTCAATAACAGAAAAGCCTTCGTCTGTTTTATCTCCGCCAAAATTTCGATCCCAGATAAGTTCCCCTGATTGATCTATTTTAAATAAGTATAGATCTGCATTTCCATCAAACTCCTTTCTTCCTACTAGATAATATCCTCCATCTCGATTAGGAGTGATAGACCAGCCTTGATCGTTACCTGGTCCGCCATATGCTTTTTGCCAAAGTAAAGTTCCCTTTGAATCTACCTTAAGTAGTAAAATATCATTATTGCCATTTCCAAATCCATCCGTCTGACCTACTATTAGATAATCACCATTTGAATCTTGTATCAAACCAAAGCCTAGATCATCTCCTATCTCTCCATAGGAATACATCCATTCTGTCTCTCCCTGTTCATTTGTTTTTACTAGTGTCACATTTGTACCTACCCTTCCCGGTGTTTCAGAAAAGCCTACAGTGGCATAACCGCCATCTACGGTAGCTACCACATCAAAAGCTTCATCTTCGCCATTGCCACCAAAGGTGCGTTCCCAGCCTTGTGCAGAAATTAATGTAATAGATAGTAAGGAAAGAAAAACGATCTGTAATAATCGGTGTATGGTACTTTTCATGGGAAATTTAATCTAGAAGTTGTATAAGAATGTAGACTGAGATTAGTTGTAAGTGCTTGATTGTTAGGACACAGTCTTTTTTATTTTTCGTAGCCTTAGCTACGGGAAATAAAAAAGGCGAAGTCATTAACAATCAATGACTTGCAAATAAGCCAG
>CALJIY010000056.1 GCA_937973945.1 uncultured Saprospiraceae bacterium
GCTATAGATTTGATCTTATTTGGATTGGTGATTATTTTATTTCCATTTTTATGGAAAGACTGAAAGAAAAGATGTCAGATTGCTGCGCTGTCAGAAGTGAGAGCTGGTCAACATCATACGTCTGACACCCGCCCGCCCGAACGGCAGTCGGGCTGGTCTGACAGTTCCGTTAGCGTAAGCTAACTAGAACGGTCTGACATCTGACTTCTAAAAAATACAATTGAAATGAAAAAACATTGGTGGAAAATAGTAGGAGTCCTATTAGTGCTGTACACCCTAATTATTGGAATGATTGTACCACTAAAGCCAGGTATTCCAAATGTGAGTCCCTCGAATGGAGCGACAGGTACCCAAATAACACTTAAGGTGCAAGGGTATAATACGCATTATGCGGAAGCACAAGAGCTAAGAGCTTGGTTGAAATTAGATCAAGAAAGATCAATTATAGCGGATAAGATTAGGGTCCAATCCCCGACCAATTTGGAAGCTACCTTTACGATTCCTAAAAATTTGCCCTCTGATAAAAAGGTCGTTCCTTTAGCTTTGATAACAGATAATGAGGTAGATGGCGCTTCTGTTTTGCCGAGTGCCGTATTCATTACCCAGAAAAATATACAGAAGGAAATGGGGGAAGCTTTGTGGAAGAATAGTCCTATTAGCAATCTGCACGAGTATCAAGGAATGGCATTTCCCTACCGAAATATTTTAGCAGAGACTATTCGGAATACGTATTTTCATGTGTCCTTATGGTTTGGAATGTTTTTATTGTTAATCGGTTCCGTGGTTTATAGCTTTAGGTATTTGTGGAAGTTTAGAGTAGAAGACGATTTGCGTTCTAAATCATTGACTGGAGTAGGGGTGGTGTTCGGTTTATTAGGTTGTGCAACGGGCGCCATATGGGCGAAGCATACCTGGGGTACTTACTGGACCACAGATGTGAAATTAAACATGGCTGCTGTGGCGATGTTAATTTATTTAGCCTATTTTGTATTAAGAGGTTCTTTCCAAGATGAGACAAAAAAAGCTAGAATCGGAGCGGTTTATAACATCTTTGCTTTTGCTGCCATGTTTCCCTTATTATTTGTGATTCCCCGTTTAACGGATAGCTTACATCCCGGTAATGGAGGAAATCCAGGATTAGGCGGAGAAGATTTAGACAACACCTTAAGAATGATTTTTTATCCCTCCATCATTGGCTGGACGCTAATCGGTTTATGGATGGCTAATCTATTATATAGAACTGATCTATTGCAGTATAGACTCCTAGAGGACGATTATTAAAAAGGTCTATGTTCTATTAATCTTAACAACTTCAACTTCAATACCAATTCAATAAAAAAAAATGTCCAAGTTTAAAATATTCTCTTTAATTTGCCTACTCCTAACCACTGTTCTTGAAACAGCTAGTGCGCAGACAAATAATGCAGACTTCATGCGAAGTATCGGCAAAATTTATGCAGTAGTAGCCGTCATTGTTCTAATTTTTATAGGGATTATCTTATTCCTTATTTACTTAGAACGAAAGTTATCAAGAATGGAAAATCAAATTATTAACCGAAAGGAGTGAGTATTTTACACTCCAAAATCATCTAAACAAATGGCAAATAAGGTAGATCCTTTTTATGCGAGTGTCCTACAGTTTTTTGATAAAGCAGCACGGCACACTGGGCTACATCCTGGCTTGCTAGAGCAAATCAAGCACTGTAATGCTATCTACAAAATTAACTTTCCAGTTAAAATTGGTAAGGATTATAAGATTATCGAAGCATACAGGGTACAACACAGTCAACATCGAACGCCTACTAAAGGTGGCATTCGATTTAGTAACCATGTTAACCAAGAAGAGGTAATGGCATTGGCTACTTTGATGAGTTTCAAGTGTGCGGTGGTTGATGTTCCTTTTGGCGGAGCAAAAGGCGGGGTTAAGCTAAACCCTTGGGAGTTGACGGAAATGGAGCGGGAAAAAGTAACACGAAGATACACACACGAATTAATCAAAAGAAATTTTATTGGACCAGCAATTGATGTGCCTGCACCAGATTATGGAACAGGTCCGCAAGAAATGGCGTGGATATATGATACCTATCGATCCTTCAAAGGAGATGATATCAATGCGGCTGGTTGTGTAACGGGTAAGCCTGTCAACCTAAATGGTATACAAGGTCGAACAGAAGCAACGGGTAGAGGGGTTTTCTATGGAATTAGAACGGTCTTAGAGCAAACCAAAGATATGCAGGCGATTGGATTAGAGCCTGGTATTGAAGGTAAGAAAATTGTGATACAAGGCCTAGGAAATGTAGGTTCCTATACCGCTAAGATCTGCCAAGATGAAGGAGGGGCGCTAATTGTGGGTATTTCAGAAGTAGAAGGAGCGATCTATAATCCAAAAGGCATGGACATTCATGAGATTCTAAAGTTCCGTAAAGAAACAGGATCTATCTTAGGATTTCCTGGAGCGAAGAAAGAATTTAAGAAAAAGAATAGGAAGAAAGTCATGGAGTTTGAATGTGATGTTCTAATTCCTGCTGCTTTAGAAAATCAAATAACAGCGGACAATGCGCCTAGAGTAAAAGCAAAAATAGTAGCAGAAGCGGCCAATGGCCCGGTTACTTCAGATGCGGAAACGATTTTATTAAAAAAGGGCATAGTGATTATTCCTGATTTTTATTTAAATGCAGGTGGGGTGACGGTCTCCTATTTTGAATGGCTAAAGAATCTTTCTCATGTTCGTTTCGGAAGAATGGACAAACGTTTTAATGAACGGACTTATTCGGGATTAGTGAAATTGGTGGAAGATACTACGGGTAAAACTATTGGTAGATCAGAAAAAGATTTCTTGACAAAAGGTGGAGATGAAATTGATTTGGTTCGTTCTGGTTTGGAAGAAACGATGATTAATGCCTTCCATCAAATTAATAAAGTAAAGAAAGCTAAGCGTAGTGTAAAAGACTTACGTACAGCCGCATTTGTCAATGCTATTCAAAAAATGGGTAGCGATTATTTGATGATGGGTATATTTCCATAGGTTTAGAACAGAGAACAGAGATGAGAGAAGAGAGACAAATTTGTTTACAAACAACGAAATTTCATTGTTTCCTGCCTGCGTGCCTTGGCAGGCAGGTTTGAACATGGTCTCTGTTCTCGCCTCTCTATTCTCTTTTATAGGCATTCTCCATTCACAATTCTCCATTCATAAGTAAGTCTATTCAAGATGAATACCAGAAACATTATAGCCGTCCTCTTAATCCTCCTATCTTTAGCTTGCCTTTTTCCAGGCCTTTTTTATCCAATGCTCACCATTAAAGTAGGGGCAGAATTACCCCTTGTTGGTACTTTGACCATTCATGAAACCACTCAAAGTATTTTAAATACGATCAAGACCTTGTATGAAAATAATAATAGTTTGGTGGCAGGTTTGATTTTACTATTTAGTGTAATCGTGCCAGTGATTAAAGCTATTTTATTGATGATTGTCTTATTTTTTAAAAATAACCAACATCGCTTATCCATCTATAAATTTGTAGCGTTTATTGGAAAATGGTCGATGGCAGATGTTTTTGTAGTAGGGGTTTTGTTAGCTTTTATGGCGACTAGCTCTGATGATAATATTGAAGCGCTATTACATGAAGGATTTTACTATTTTCTCGCTTATTGCATTATCTCCGTCATTGCTATCCAAGTCATGGATATAGAGGATTTATTGGGTAGAAACCCTTCTAAAGTATAAACTAATGTCATCCATTGGCTAAAGCCTGTTAATTTGCATGATTATTGTACCATCTCTATTAGCCAACGTTTTAATGTTAATAGGAAACTATACTTAGCAAGTACATAGGTCAATAGATATATGTTTTATTAGCATTTGATTCTGAACTACTTATAATTATATACTTAAGACCCCCTTTTTCCTTAGTAAACCAGTGGATTCCTTGTTAAACACAAGCCCTTTTCTATAAAAACTTCATTATTTTACCATTATATTCGTACATTGTAGTACATCCTAGTTAAGTATTAATAGAAGAAGTAATATTCTAGCTGTTATTCAAGAATTAATAGATTTTAGTCCAAAAGCCTAATATTACTAGGTATCTCTAGCTTATTAATTTTGAATATTCAAATAGCTTAGAATACAAAATGCTCTTTATTATGACGATAAAAATATTTCGTTTCGTTTTTCTACTCCTTATATTTTGCTCCTCTTTATTCTCCTTATCTGCCCAAGATTGTAGTAAGTTTATTGCCCAAAATAAAACGGTTAATGGAACGCAGATACTGACTTCCGAACAATTCACGGTCATTGTTAGAGGCTCCTATAGTTACGCCCTTAGTTTTCAAAGTGATGAAAGAGGTTTGACCGCTAATGTTTATTCAAAAGGTGGCGTAATTTTTAACAAAGATGATGAGATCATCTTTTTAGACGCTAACCAGACTCGGAAGAGTTATCGATTTGTGGATATCGGGTACAAAGAAAAGCAAGGAACGACTCCGGTACATTCTAATACTTTACAGTTAGATTTGGATGGGGTAAAATGGTTAGCAAGTAATGCCATTACTATTTTTTATATCAAGAATAATATCAGTAATCAGATGCGTAAAATGACCATAACAGGTACGCGTCAATCTGATATGCGGCAGCAAGCTATTTGTTTCCTAAAAGCTTTAGATGAGGATAATATAAAAGAAGTAGATCTTTCTGTTACCAATGTGAGGGTAAGGCGGCCAAATTCAGGGGAGCCAATCAGCTCAACTAAATCTAAGGTGCAACCAGTTGCAGATATTAGTGCTTTAAATGATACAGAATTAGCAGAATTAAGAGCAAAACTAGAAGAAGAGAAAAAGCGCCTGAAAGGGATGATTCAAGATGAGCAAGATAAAGCCGCAGAAATAAAAAGAAATTTACAAGAGGAAGT
>CALJIY010000057.1 GCA_937973945.1 uncultured Saprospiraceae bacterium
TGAAATGAAAGTCTCTAACCTACAATATTATATCAATTTTGGGGCAAACTATAATAACATTAATTGGCGGCCCCACACCCCACTAAACTTCTTCAAAGCCATTGAGGCTTTAGTTAATGGAGAAGTATTGCGCTTAGTGTAGATTTAGAGCAGAGAATAGAGAGCAGAGAGTAGAGACTTCTTCCGTTTGCAAACAATGAAATTTGGCCATTTTTAAATTAAATTTATCTCCGCTATCGCTTCTGATACAATTTTCTTACCGCACACTTTTAGAATTTTTCTTGAATACCGTGAATAATATAGGATCGTCGAGGTTTGTAACTTCGATGCAGTATGATGATCGTATAGCATCTAGGTTACAAACCTCGACGATCTGTATGATGGCAGAAATTTTCAAAATGGCTGTCATCTTTCCCAGAAACCCAGATGACAGCCACTCTCTAAGTTTCTGCAATCAAGAGTCCGTTTCTACGCTCGCTTCCAATTAAATCTAGTAGTCTTTATAATCTTATTGTTTAAAAAGCAATTTTATGTGTATTTTGGTGGTCAAAATACGAATACGAATTGCCCACTCCAAAAGAGATACTTCAACAGTACTGGAAATTCCAATCTTTTCGACCGCTTCAAGCCGAAATTATTCAATCTGTCTTAGATGGGAAAGATACCCTTGCCCTATTGCCAACAGGCGGGGGCAAGTCTATTTGTTTTCAGATACCTTCCTTATGTCAAGAGGGGATTTGTATTGTTATTTCCCCTTTAATTGCTTTGATGAAGGATCAAGTGGAGCAATTAAAAAAGCGAAACATCGCTGCGGTTGCCATCTACTCAGGTATGCGCTACCAAGACATTGATCGAGAACTGGACAATTGTGTATATGGCAATATGAAATTCTTATACCTTTCTCCCGAGCGCTTAAGCACAGAATTAGCTCGGCAGCGTATTGCAAAGATGAATGTGAATTTAATTGCTGTTGACGAAGCGCATTCTATTTCTCAATGGGGTTATGATTTTAGACCCTCCTATCTAGAGATCGCTACCATTCGAGAGCTGCATCCTAAAGTACCTGTATTAGCTTTAACTGCCACCGCAACAGATGTAGTAAAAGAAGATATTCAAGATAAATTAGAATTCAAGGAAAGAAATCTCTTTCAGAAAAGTTTTGAAAGAAAGAATTTATCTTACGTGGTCCTAAAAGAAGCCAATAAATTAAATGCTTTATTAAATATTATTTCCAAAGTGAAGGGCTCGAGTATTGTCTATGCGCGTAGTAGAAAAAGAACGCAGGATATAGCCATCTTTTTACAACGTAATAAGGTGCATGCGGATTTTTACCATGCAGGGTTGAGTCCCGATAGTCGATCAGCCAAACAAGATGCTTGGGTCCAGAATAAAAAACGGGTGATTGTTTCTACCAATGCATTTGGAATGGGAATAGATAAACCAGATGTGCGAACAGTCGTCCACATGGATCTTCCAGATAGTTTAGAAGCTTATTTTCAAGAGGCAGGAAGAGCAGGGCGAGATGAAGAAAAGGCCTATGCCGTCTTATTATATGATGAAGTAGACAAAAAACGCTTGGAGCATGCTTATGAGCAAGCCTTCCCTGATATGAAGACGATCAGACAAGTATATAGGGCATTAGGAAGTTATTTACAATTAGCAGTGGGTGGAGGTATTGGAAAGAGCTATGATTTTGATATTGGCGCATTTATTAAAACCTTCCAGTTAGAAGTATTAAAGACCTACAATTGCCTTAAAATTTTAGAACAGTCGGGTTGGCTGATTTTGAGTGAGTCTGTCTTTCTCCCAGCTACCCTTAAAGTAAAGGTAGATCGAGAGAAATTATACGATTATCAATTACGCAATAAAAAATTAGATCGAGTCATTAAAAAAGCCTTACAATTATATCAAGGTATCTTCAATTTTCCGGTGAGAATTAAAGAATCCCAATTAGCCTATGCCTTAAAAATTTCCGTAAAAGACGTTGTTCAAAGTTTGAATAAACTACACCAAGATGGTATTCTACGATACAGCCCTCAAAAGGATCAGCCACAATTAATATTCTTAAAAGATAGAGTACCCACTGAAAACTTAGTGATTGATCAAGTGCTATTTAAATTTAGAAAAGAACGCTACAAAAAAAACATCAAAGCGGCTATCCAATATGCAGAAAAAAATAGCTGTAGAAGTAAACAATTATTAAGTTATTTTGGAGAATTTGATGCGCCCATATGTGGGAGCTGTGATGTTTGTTTGGGAAGAAATAAACCAGACCTCCAAGCAGAAACCTTTGAACGCTATAAACAAAAGATATTTTTACTATTAAAAAAAGAAAACTTGAGTGCGGCAGAAATAAAAGAAGCCTTTTCTCCTAAGCGACAAGAACAAGTGATGACAACGCTTACGTTTCTTTTAGATGAGGGCATCGTTGAGGTCTTGGAGGATCAGAAATTAAAATGGGTTGGAGAGGACTAAGAGGATTGACTGTCGCCAATTAAAGTGGGTGGAACACGGAGGCACAGAGGCACGGAGGTTTAGGGTATGCTTCATCCGACAACTGGAACAGGCTGACCGTTAATTCGTTTTTCGTAACCACCAAATTTATTTGGTAGGTTTAAAAAACTAATAATCAGAGAATTATATAGAGCCTGCCAAATAAATTTGACGGCTAAGTATGACTCAAATTCATTAACGGTAAGCCTGTGGAAGTGATCGGATGAATTAATTTAACTAACCCAAATTTATTTTACACTCAGATTCATTACAAAATGCTAATCAATATTGATCTACTAAAATATCAGTCGATTCTAAAGGTAAAAAAGGAGCTAGGCAAGAAAATGATCTTTGATCCTATTCGAAAAAAATATTTGGTATGGCAACCAGAAGAATTGGTTAGACAATTACTTATTCAATATTTAATAGAAGATAAAGGATACAACAAAAATCATTTACATGTAGAAAGAGGTCTTACGGTAAATGGACAATATAAAAGAAGTGATATTATTACCTATGATAAAACGATGGCTCCTTATTTATTAGTGGAATGCAAAGCACCCAAGGTAGCATTAAATCAAGCCGTATTGGATCAAATTGCTACCTATAATTTAGCGTATCAAGTTCCTTATTTGTTAATCAGTAATGGAATTCAAAACTATTGCTGTAAAATGGACTATGCACAAAAATCTTATGAATTTTTAAATGAAATTCCCGTAGGTCCTGAATAGAAGAATTAAGTTGTCAACGTCCTACATCTGACCCTGACAGCGAAGCGGTCTGACTTCTGACCTCTTAAAATATATAAATGCATTCATTAAGATTAATCCTATCCAATTGGAATTATTTTGCCCCCTCTTGGGTCTTTGCCTCCTTGAATATAATGACAGGGACTTGGGTGCTTTATTTACCACATATAAAGACAAAATTTGGATTAAATGATGCAGAAATAGGAGTCGCCTTATTTTGTCTAGCAGTAGGTTTATTGATTTCAATTCCCTTTATACCTTACTTAAATAACAAGTATGGAGTAGGGCGATCGACAAAAGCAGGCATCCTGTTCTATGCTTTGTTATTTAACTTACCTTTAGCCGTTCCTACTTATATAGCCTTATGTGGAAGTCTTTTAGTAATAGGTATTTTTTCTGGTTTTACAGATATATCTATGAATGCTTTAGTGTCGACTATAGAGACAAAAGAAAAAAAGCCTTTTATGGCTGCAGCACATGGATTTTTTAGTCTAGGCGGTTTTGTAGGTGCTGGAATTGGCAGTATCCTCCTTGTTTTATTCGCTAATCCAGTCTGGCATATGTTCTTTGTTTCTTTATTTATTATTTTATCCAATCTTTTATTATCCAAACACTATTATTCCATCAAGGAAGAAGTGATTCCTGAACAAAAAACAACATATAGCTATAATAATATTCAACCACTACTAGGACTAGCCATTGTCGGTTTTATTATCATGTTTAATGAAGGAGCCGTTGAGCATTGGAGCAATTTATTCCTATTTGATATGGTTCAAGTATCAGAAAGCCAGGCAGGTTTAGGATTTATAGCATTTTCTTTGTGTATGACGCTAGGTAGATTTTTGGGAGATAATCTTAGTCAAAAATACGGCACCATTACTATCATTTGCTATGGTAGTTTAACTGCCTTTGTAGCATATTTTTTAATTTTATCTACTAATTTCATCTTTACTGTTGCAGGATTCGGTGTCTTAGGATTAGGACTTTCTGTAATTATACCAGAAGTATTTAGATTAGCAGGACAAACAAAAGGAATTCCTGCCTCAACAGGTATCTCTATAGTCTCTGGAATAGGTTTTGTAGGTTTTATGATAGGTCCTGTATTATTAGGATTTATTTCAAACTGGACTAGCTTAACCTCAAGTTTCCATTTTTTATCTTTGTCTATAATTATAGCGCTAGGTCTAGCCTTTTTCCATTTAAAAACAACTTATGCAAAGTAAATATGTTAGTTGGATTAGCTCACAAATAGTAAATAGCTAAAGAATAGGTTAGGGAGTAGGCAATAAATAAAGTACCCGTTATGGCGCAGTTATTTTTTTGTGTAAGGAGTTCAACAAAGCAGCTAGGGAAGAGTATACTGTTATAAACAGACTTGTTATTTAGCAAATATGTATATTGTAATAAGTCAAATCACTTAAATATTAAATATGAAGACTATCAATTTAGATACAGCGATTCAAGAAAAAGTAAATAATTGGTTATCAGGAAACTACGATGCAGCTACGAAATCAGAAATCAATCAATTAATTGAAGATGGAGAAGAGACAAAGCTGACGGATGCATTTTATAAAGATTTATCCTTTGGAACAGGCGGGCTTAGAGGAATAATGGGAGCTGGATCTAATAGAGTCAACAAATATACCTTGGGGATGGCGACGCAAGGATTGTCTAACTATTTGCATCATACTTATCCAGGTGAGCAGATTAAAGTAGCCATTGCACATGATAGTCGAAATAATTCCAAATTATTTGCCCAACAAACAGCGGAAGTTTTTTCGGCCAATGATATCTATGTCTATTTTTTTGAAGGACTACGACCAACTCCAGAATTATCTTTTGCCATCAGAGAATTAGGTTGTCACGCTGGCGTAATGCTGACGGCATCCCATAATCCAAAAGAATACAATGGCTATAAAGCCTATGGGAAAGATGGGGGGCAACTCGTTGCACCGCACGACAAAAACGTGATGGCGGAAGTCAAAAAGATTCAAAGTATTGATGACATCCGGTTTAAGAAGAGAGAAAGAAATATTGAAATTATTGGCCAAGAAATAGACGATAAATTTTTAGAGGCGGTTGCGGCAGTATCCATCTCAAAAGAAGCGATTAAAAGACAGAAAGATTTAAAAATTGTCTTTTCTCCGATCCATGGTACCGGTGGTGTAAGCGTGCCACCCGCACTTAAAAAATATGGTTTCGAAAATGTAATCCTAGTAGAAGAACAGATGAAACCAGATGGTAATTTCCCAACCGTCATTTACCCTAATCCAGAAGAACAGGAAGCCTTAAGTTTATCCTTGAAAAAAGCGAAAGAAGTGGACGCGGATTTAGTCATGGCCACGGACCCTGATGCGGATAGGGTAGGGATCGCTGTAAAAGATAGTAAAGGAGACTTCATATTATTAAATGGAAATCAAGCAGCTTGTTTATTAATTCATTATGTGTTGACTGCATGGGAAAAAGCTGGAAAACTAACAGGAGATCAGTATGTCGTTAAAACAGTAGTAACCTCGTACATGATTGATAAAATAGCAGCTTCTAAAAATGTAGACTGTTATAATACCTTAACAGGATTTAAATATATCGGAGAAATCATGACCCAATTAGAAGGGAAAAAGACCTTCATTGCTGGTGGAGAGGAGAGCTATGGATATTTGGTGGGGGAACATGCTAGAGATAAGGATGCAGTAGTTTCTTGTACGATGTTGGCAGAAATGACTGCTTATTATAAAGACCAAAATAGTAGCCTATATGAGGCATTGATCAACTTGTATTTAGAGTATGGTTATTACAAAGAAAAATTAATTGCCATTACAAAAAAAGGAAAAAGTGGCGCAGAGGAAATACAGGCCATGATGGATGGGTATAGAAAAAATCCACCTGCAACACTAGGAGGATCCAAGGTACTCACTATTAAAGATTATAAATCCAGTACAGCCATAAATGTAGCAGATGGAGAAAAAACGAAGATAGATTTACCTTCTTCTAATGTCTTACAATTCTTTACAGAAGATGGTAGTATTGTTTCTGCGAGGCCATCAGGTACAGAACCGAAAATCAAATTTTACTGTAGTGTCAATGACAAACTGTCTTCTAAAAAGGATTTTGATAAGATTTCTGCACAATTAGATGAAAAGTTGACGCTTATTTTGCAAGATTTAGGTGCATAAATAAAGAAAGAGATAGTACATTTGTATTTGTAGTATTATTGAGTAACGAAGTTGTTTAAAAATGAAATGATACATTCTTAAGCAACTGCATCGACGAAAGTCTATTTTAAATAAACAAATGAAGTATTTATTTTCTCTTTTTTTTGTAGGATTATTAATTATGGGTTGCGGAAAAGAAGAATCCTTAACCCAAGAAGAGCAATTAGCTATAGATAGAGCGGCTATCGAACAATATCTTTCGGATAATGGTTTAACTGCAGAGGTTACTCCTCAAGGTATTTATTACATCATTGACGAACCAGGTACAGGTGGCAATCCAGATGCCTTCTCTACCGTAATTGTTAATTATAAGGGCTACTATTTAGATGGAGAGGTTTTCGATGAAACTCCAGGCTCCCCAATTACCTTCCAATTAAGAAGCGTGATTCCTGGATGGACCCTAGGTATTCCTTTATTTCAAAAAGGCGGAAAAGGAACTTTGTTTATTCCTTCCTATTTAGGGTATGGCACACAAGGCCAAGGTCCAATAGGTCCAAATACCCCATTAATATTTGATGTGGAGTTAATCAATTTTAATTAGCAGTTTATCCTTATATAAGATACACTAGTCCTCAAAAAAAAGTAGCAATACTCCTTGAATTAGTTAATATTTAAGAAAGTATTGCTGCTTTTTTTTAATAAAGCCTTCCTCAGATTAAGTAATTTAAACAATTGTTCCTAATTATTTGGAAAACCCAGTAAATTAGTTTTTATTGCGCCTATTGTCATAATACTTAGGTATTCCCTCTTTATTATTACATGAATTTGTTACTCAATGGGTAATAAATCCACTATTAATCAACGAAGTTGTTTAAAAAATGAATTCATTCATTCTTAAATAATTTCAAAGTTTTAAGGGAAGATTTCTTCCCATTACCGACCTATAAAACCTTTTCCAATGAAAAGAGTTAAAGTTGAAATGGAATTTATTTTCCGTGCTTCTCCAGCTATAATTTATAAATTTCTTACCTCTCCCGATTGTCTAATCCGATGGTTCTGCGATGAAGCAGATATTACTGGAGATAAGTTTACTTATACTTGGAGTGGTGCTGATGAAATTGCAACACTTATAGACGACATAGAAGAAGAGCGATTGAAATTTAAATGGGAGGATGCTGATGATGCAGAGGAGTATTTAGAATTCAGAATGTCAAAATCTCCAGTTACAAATACTTCTATTTTGGAAATAACGGATTTCTGTGATGATGATGAAGTGGAGGATACTAAAGCATTGTGGGAGAGTCAGATGAAAGTATTGCAAGGCGTTACAGGTGGCTAGTATTCCAAGATAGCGCTGAAAGAATTAAGAGCTATGTCTTTTTGTATAAGCATAGCTCTTAAAACTTTTACTTTAATCAATTAGGACCCATATCATTATTCCTAATCCTACTAGAAATATCAAAGTCCCTATTAAGCTAATGATCCCTCCTAATAAGGGTATAAAAGAAAGTACTCTTAACAAAAGTCCTCCAATCGCTATATAAGCACCCAATCTAAAATTCTCATTATCCCAAAGACCTCGACCAGCTTTAGCTTTCCCTTTTTTAGCCAATCGCTTTTCTATTTTATGAATACGCTTTTCTAATTTTTTTTGTTTTTTCTCCTGCTTCAAGGCTTTTTTGGCCTCCTCATTAGCTATTTCTTTGTCTGCCTTTACCTCTAAAGGAGCGGCACTTGGCTTTACGGCATAGTTTGGAATACTATATAATAAGCCAATCATTAAGAATAAAATCATCTTCAATTTCATAAATATTAAATTTAATTTTTAGCGTTAGTAATTTGATGTCAAGTCCTAAAAGTACAAATATCTAATCAAAAAGATTTGCCCCTTCTTCACCCACTACAGTTCCAATAGCCACCCCCATACCACCAAGTCGGACAGATAATCCAATTCGTTTACTTATTTTCTTTACAATTGGTGATTTCGACGGGCCCACACCTAATATGCCACTCCATGTATGGTCGATTTCAATATTTGACTTCGGTAAAATGGTGGTTTTCATAAACTCCATCAATGTTTCTTGGATGATAGCCGTTGTTCCAAAAATATCGGTTGTCTCCTCCAAAGGAGATTTATTTCTTGCCCCTCCTAATAAAATTCGATCCCCTACATTCCTAAAGTAATAATAGCCTTTGTCATAATGAAAACAACCTTTTAATCGCAAGCCGGGGATTGGTTTTGTAATGATCACTTGATTTCTGGCAGGTTGTAGCTCTAAATTAGGAATTAATCTTTTAGTAAAACCATTGGTAGCAATCAACAGTTGTTGTGTAGATAAATCAAATAAATCGCTTTTTAACAGGACACATTCGTTCACTTCTTCCACATGATCTATGGTTAGGCCAGTATATATTTGAATCCCAGCATTACGGGCTTTCTTTAATAAGGTTTGCATCATTTTTCCAGGATGCAATTGCCCCTCCACCGTGTTTTTTATTAGGCGTATATTTTTATTAAAACCAAACTTGCTAGCATCAGCTACTTCTGTAAACACCGTTTTTATCCCTATAATATCCGCCAAACATTGATTGAAAAATGGAATATACCCTTTATAATTACTAAAGTCTTCTGTGTTTTCATAGAACAATTCAAAGCCTCCATGTTCTTGATAGTCCATATTCTGATCGCCTACTTTTTCTCTCAACCGTCGTAAGCCCTCCCAACGTTTTTTGACAAGGTCTAGCATGGCCTGTTCCCCATTCTGTTCCATATCGCTAACTAACTCAGATATACTCCCAAAACAAGCAAAGCCAGCATTTTTGGTACTAGCCCCTGAGGGAAGCGGCCCACGTTCAATAACTACGACTTTTTCTTTCGGATATTTCTTCTTTCTTGTTAAGGCGGCATTTAATCCAACGATACCACTGCCAATGATGGCAAAATCAATATGATCAATAAAGACATTTTGTTCCCAATAGCTCACATTTTTATACATATTCCTATTATTTTTGTCTCAAATAATTTCACAATTCTAAAAAGCAGAAAAAACACTTTATTGACTAGATTAATTTATACGCTCTATTTAAGTAACGACAAAACAATAACTTGAACATCTAGGACGGAATCTTTTGCCCTCATTTTTCCTTAAAAAATACTTCCGTAGCTAGGCTATGCAAGGATTTTTTAAGAAAAACTGAGAACAAAATCTTCTCGTCCAGATGACCAACTTATTATTTCGTCGTTACTAAGTAAGCCGAATCAATTAAACGGGTAATTTAGGACCTAGAATTTTTCGTTTAATTAACACGACCTACTTACAATATTAGAGTTTTCAAAAATAACAAATAAATGATTCAACGTATTCAATCGCTTTTATTACTATTTGGTGCCGCTGCCGTTTTTGGTTTGTTTAAATTACCATTCGGGTCTGTTACCCCAGCTATAAAGGCCTCGCCAATCTTTTCAGATGGTATTTTTAATATTCAAGACCATCCCGGCCTATTGGGGCTATTCTCCATCGCAGGCTTATTAGCTTTTGTCGCTATATTTCTATTTAATAATAGGCATTTACAAAAAGTGCTTAGTCGAATTTCAATTATAGCAAGTATCATAGGAATGGTGTTTGCGGTAGTTTTATTTATGCAAGATGCCACAAATATGGGTAATCAAACGCCAAGAGAGGGTTTTGGATTGGGATTACCCATTTTATCTATTATATTTATACTTTTTGCGATTAGGTTTATCAATAAAGATGATAATCTTGTGAAGTCTATGGATCGTCTTCGTTAATTGAGCATTCCTATTCCGACCCTAATTTAACTTAAGCAGTATTAAATACTGCTTAGGTTAAATTATTTATTTGCTGAGCTATTATCAGTAAATCTATGAGAAAACTATACTGAAATATATGCTTCCAATAACCAGAAAGTACCTAACTAATCACAATCGACCTGCCTTAAAAAATAGAAATTTCTATTCGCTTCGGAGCTTAAAAGGAATTATTGCCCATTGGACTGCGAACCCTGGCTGGGGAGCTGATGCTATGGCCAATAGAAACTATTTCAATACCGCTACGAGATACGCTTCAGCCCATTATATAGTGGATGACCATTCAATCATTCAATGTATTCCTGATCATGAAGTCGCTTTCCATGTTGGTGCAAAACATTACAAGCCAATAGGGGAGGGTATGCGAGAAAATAATTTGACGCCAAATTATTTTACGATCGGATTTGAGATGTGTGTCAATGCCGATGGCAATTGGGAACAAACCTATTTAAATTCGGTAGATCTCGCTAGGTATTTATTGAATAAATACAATTTTACCATCCAAGATTTATATCGCCATTACGATATTACGGGCAAGCAATGTCCACGCATGATGATCGAAGAAAAGGTATGGCAAAAATTTAAGCAAGATGTAAATGCAGGACTCTCCTTCCAGATAAAACATCCTATTAAACAAGGTAAAATTAATACTGCAGAACTAAATGTAAGAAATGGACCTGGGGTTCAATTTTTAGTCGTAGACGAATTACACCAAGATGATCCTATTGAAATTTTTGAACAAATAGGAAACTGGTATAGAATCGGTCCAGATAATTGGGTGCACAAGCATTATGTTTTAGTGACATTCACTCAGAAGGAAGGTATTATTGAAGATATTACTGGATTGAATGTTCGCTCTGGTCCTGGCATGCAGTATGATATTGTAGAAGTATTGCCAGATGGTACGCCTGTCGTTATAGAAGATCATAAGGGAAACTGGTATAAGATTGGAGACAAGAAATGGGCTTACTATAAGTTAATTAAGATCATGGAACTAAAAACCGGCAGGGTAAAGTTGGTAGATTTTCTTAACGTAAGAAGTGGCCCAGGAACCAATAATAAAATCGTCAGACGCTTAATGTCAAATACCTTAGTTAAGTTGATTGAAAAAGAAAATCGATGGTATCGTATCGGTGCTAAGGAGTGGGTTCATGAGGGGTATATTGAAATTATAGAATAAACGAAATAAATAAGTTGACTGTTTGATTGTCTGTTCTACAAACAATCAAACAGTCATAATATCATCCTTTAAGAAACAGCTTCCAATTCCCCAATACTTTCAATGGGTAATTCTACAAAGAAATCAGTTCCTTTATTTGGCTCCGTTTCATAATAGATCTTACCGTTCACCGATTCAATAATATTCTTCGAAATAGCTAATCCTAAACCAGTACCAGAATTTTTCGTCGTAAAGTTGGGAACAAAAACCTTCTTTTTCATTTCCTCAGGAATACCGACCCCATTATCACTAACTTTTATGATGGCCATCGCATCTTGCTCATATAGAGAAACTTCTATTGCGCCATCTTTTTCTTCTGGAATTGCTTCTACCGCATTTTTAATTAAATTATTTAATACACGCATTAACTGTTTCCGATCAGCAAACACCGTATAATTTTTTGGAGGTAGTATTAGAGACACCTCTGCATCTTTCACTTCTTTAAATAAATCGTGCACCGATTCCACTAAGTCATTGACAACAAACTCTTCATTATTTGCTCTAGGCATTTTAGCAAAATTTGAAAATTCATTGGCGATATGAGCTAGGTTATCTATCTGTTCAATTAAAGTATTGGATACTCGCTGCATCAGCGGCTCTATATTATCTGGATTAGATTGAAAGGCATGTTTTAAGTATTGAATACTTAATTTCATGGGCGTCAAGGGATTTTTAATCTCATGGGCGACTTGTTTGGCCATTTCTCTCCACGCGCCTTCCCTTTCTGACTTCGCTAATAAATTTGCACTATCATCCAATTTTTTGATCATCTTGTTATATTCCGAGATAAGCGTCCCGACCTCATCTTTGGTCTCCCAATCCAATGGAGTATTGGGCTTCCCTAGTTTTACTTCTTGTAGTTTTTCTCCAATAGCGGTCAATGGTTTAGTAATCGAATTGGCCATACTAACAGAAATAATACCCGCTAATAACAGAAGGAAAACATAGACATTTAATAGATTCCCCATAAAGTCTGATATTTCGTCCTCAAGACTTCCTTGCTTAGAATAATAGGGGACACTGATATAGGCTAATCTTGCTCCATTTTCATCTTTCAATGGTACAAAAGCTGTGGTATAAACCTCTGCACTTATTTTTTCATCAATCTGGTAAAAGTCTTTATAGGGTGATGTTTTAAATTCAAAAAAGGCATTGGCATTCATCCTTGGCGGTAAAATACCTCGACTATATATATCCTCTTGTGAGGCATTAATTAATTCCCCTTTTAGGTTAAACAGATTGACATCAATACTATGGGTAACGGCCAATCTTGGAACCCTAGTTTTGATAGAATCTATAGAGTTATTCATATACCTCAGCCATTCTTCTGAGTCACGCTGTACCGAACGAACCTTTCTTTTTAAACGATTGTCATGATAATCGACCCAGTTATTTCTTAAGAACAGAACAGAAATAATAGCGATAATTACGAATGACATCAAGGTTAACATGATGGTAGAAAATTGAATTTTATTTTTTAAGGAAGTCGTTTCTCCTAAATTAAAATTCAAATTATTAGGTAAAATCTTCAACTTTACATTAATGACCGCAAATACCAAAACGGTCAATATTAACAAACCGAAAATATAAGAAAATAAAGAAACGGGATGTAAGTATCCATTTTTCTTTCTACTTAAATAAACAAAGGTGTTATCATCATGGTTGTAGAAAAAATCATAGGAACTTTTGTCAGATTTCCTTACATGTTTTCCAGGCGGCGGCGGGTTCTTAAGTGCATTTAGTAACTTATTAAGTGAAACACCATTACTTTCTGCAGTCTTTCCACCTTTTTGAATGGCATAATCATACTTAGAAATTCCATTGATGCCTTTATAATTTTTAGAAGAAAGTAGTTCAGAATATACCGTTGGAATACGTTGTCCAGCCTTTCTAAATTCAAGGACAATTGGTGCAATCCTATTATCAGAATAGTTTAAAATATAAGAAAAATACCCTTTGCTATCAGAGTAGAAATATAAATTTTCTGCATTCTCAATAGGATTAGCAATAGCCAATCTTTCTGCTAGATTAAGCCTAAAATCTACTAAGGTGATAGAATCATATTCTAAAGGATTATAAATAGTATGGGTGTAATTTTTATAAATATAATTCTCTTTTAAGATTTCCTGCTCCACTATTTCCTTTACAGGCAGTTGATTATCTTGTAATTCTTCTTGAAGCGATACTTTTAAGTTGTCGTTTAAATTTAATAGCGCCTCTTCAAAATAAGGATCATTTTCTTCGGCGATACTTTTAGCAATTCGGACTTGTTCCAGTGCTGCTTTATCAAAATTGTATTTATTAAGCAAGCCAGAAGAGAAAACAGCAAAAAAGATAACCCACACCACCATCCACACTAAACCAGGATGGGTATAATCTGCAAAAATATCATAGGTTAATATAAAGATAAATGCTATGAGTATGCTAATAACTAAATCTAGTTTTAAATCTATAAAATAGATAATGGGTAAAGCAATCAATGTAGCTAATAATAAAGAGACGACCCTTTTAAAGAATGGTAGTTTGAATTCTCTTACTGAGAGCATCATTCGATGACTAAAAATAAATTGAGAGAACAACAGTAAAATAATAGACGAAACAGCAACTACACTATATGGCTCTAGATTAAAAACATTTTTGAAATCAAATGGCACATTAGAATTCAGTACCAAACTCTTTAGCATACTTATTAATAACAGCAGTGCTAAAATTACAGCCAAGTAATTTAAGGTAGATAATAGAAATCTAATATTGGTCGGTAAATCTCCAGAATTGGCTTTTGCCTTGGAATGTCGATGTATAAAAATAATGATCCACAATAACAAGATGATATTAATCAATACATCTCCAATGGACATACTAGTGGTCTCAAAAGAATTTTGAAATACCTCAAATTGTCGAAGCTCTCCTGTCCAATTCGCTAAAAGACTCCAATATCTCAATCCAAAAACAGTGAATAGTAAAAAACTCGGACCAAGCCAGGCCTTATTAGTACTATTGAGCTGCAAGGCAATTTTGTTAAGTATAAGTCCTAAAAAACAAAATGCTAGGAGATAAAAAAATAAACTAACATAGTGAACTCTGTTAGGTGCATTTTTTGACTGCTGTAAATAACAGAGAACAGTCCCTGCCGAATCTTTTACTTCAAATAGGCTAGGATTAGTTTCAGAGATTGAAGGAGGGCTAGAGTGAATTAAAATATCCCCAGGTATATTTTTCGATATAGGCTCAAACCGGTTTTGAATTTTTTCAAGAGAAGCAGGATAACTCCATTTAACTGGAATAAAGGAAACCGCAAAATTGTCCTCCAATGGCATATCAGGAATCACATGCTTCGCAATTCGGAAATACCCGTTGGATAACTGTCTAAAAATTACCGGAGTACTTGATAATTCTGATAATATCTCTGGAGAAGGAAAAGCCATGGATTGGGACCAAAAAATGAGTTCTCCATTCTGATAAATACATAAGTTTAAAGGGTGGTTTTGCTCAGAAAAAGATTTAGGATAAAAAGCATCCGTTCCTTTCTTAGTAATTTTCAAAAAAGTAGTATCCGTTAATGCACGCTCAATAACGGCTTCTTGCGTCTTTATATGATCACAGATCGCTTCAACATACTCTTCCAGATGCTTTTTATTATCATATTGACTATCCACATACCTCGCTAGTAAAAAGCAACAGAATGTAGCTCCAATAAGCCAAAAGTATGCATATTTAAATCTCCACATGAAATAGGTAGTTTTAAATGGAAGGTAAGAAGTTGTTTGTATACCTAAAATCCCAAAGAAATAGCAGTCAAAAAGAATCAAACGTCTATCACTTTAAGATATACAATTAGCAGATACGGAATAACGAGAATAATGTCTTATATATTTCAATAAAATTAAATATTTTTTGACTTGAATGTCAAGTATTTATTGAAAGAGTAGGGATTGTTTGACAAAGATGAGAAAATTCTAATCAATTGTTTAATGTTGCAAATATCAATCCAATTCCTCCAAGATACATTTGTACTCAACGGCGAAGTAATTTCTGGTACAAATTTTGGTCTGTAAATCTAAAGATTACCTCTCAATTCAAGCCTTATTCAAGATTTCCCTCCAATCAGCAAAAACATTTTGATTACTAGCTAGCCAATTAGCCCAAAGCAAATAAATATTATAATGTTAAGAAATAAAAATTTCATTTTTTGTTTATTCTTTTCTGTAGCCTTTTTAGCAGGATGTAAGAAAGAAGGGACAGAAAGTTCGCTACAAGATGAAGAATTAACCGAAGTCCTTTCTACAGCAAGTAATGGCGTTGGTACGGAGTTTTTTATCCTTCCTAATTCTGACGACTTTGATAAAATTCCGCAAGATCCTAGAAACCCAATCACTAAAGAGAAAGTGGAATTAGGAAAATTACTGTTCCATGAAACAGGTCTTGCCATCAATCCAGAAAACGAAATAAGTACAGGAAATTTTTCTTGTGCATCTTGTCATTTTGCTAGTGCTGGATTTCAAGCAGGGCGTTTTCAAGGAATTGGAGAAGGAGGAATTGGTTTTGGAATTAATGGAGAAGGCAGAATAAAAGGTAGTTTATATCCTGGCAGCATGTTAGATGTACAACCAATACGTAGTCCTTCTGCTTTAAATATGGCGTATCAGCAGGCTATTCTGTGGAACGGTCAATTTGGCGCAACAGGACCTAATTCTGGTACAGAGTATGCATGGACAGAAGATACACCCAAGGCTGTTAATGCGCTAGGATATGAGGGAACTGAAACTCAAGCAATTGCAGGATTAAAAGTACATAGAATGGGGGCGGATACTACTTTCATGCAAGAAATGAATTATCTAGAATATTTTAGAAAGGCCTTTCCTAGTTTGACATTCCCTGAGGAATGTAATAATGAAAATATGGGCTTAGCAATAGCCGCTTATGAACGGACCTTATTACCAAATCAAGCACCTTTTCAAGCGTGGTTAAAAGGAGATAATAATGCCATGACTGAATTACAAAAAGAAGGAGCGATTGTGTTCTTTGGGAAAGGAGAATGTAGTACCTGTCATACAGGACCTGCAATGAGTTCTATGGAATTTCATGCATATGGTATGAAGGATCTTTACCAAATTAGTGAACGAACATTCAAGACGAGTGCTGAGAACGGAGAAAATATGGGTAGAGGTGGTTTTACAGGAAATGAAGAAGATATGTTTAGGTTTAAAGTACCACAGCTATACAATTTAAAAGATTCCCCTTTTTATGGACATGGAAGTAGTATGCGTTCTATCAGAGAAGTAATAGAGTATAAGAATCGAGGAATAAAAGAAAATGATAATGTTCCTGATGCGGCTTTAAGTGAACATTTCAAGCCACTTAACCTATCTGATGAAGAGATTACAGCACTTACAGATTTTATCATGAATGGGCTTTATGATCCAAATTTAAGGCGGTTTGAACCAACTTCTATTTTATCTGGAAAATGTTTCCCATTTAATGATCCAATGGCAAAAAATCACTTAGGTTGTGATTAAAAAGCTGGAGAAATTAAAAAACGAGTATGACTTAGATGGCATACTCGTTTTTTTTATGGAAGTTGTTTAGGAATAAACAAAAAAATTAGAGCCAGAGAGTATGTATACTTTCCGGCTCTTTTTAAATGCGTGTATCTATTTTTTGGTAAAATATCTAGGGTTATCGAAAAAAAAAATAACAGAATGAAAAAACATGCGTATATTGTAAAATATACGTGATTGAACGTAGATCTTAGATTTTTCATTACAATCTATAAGTAATGATTAACATTCAAAAGGTTGATTTTCAATAATTTAGAGAGAATTGATGGGAGAGCATTTTTATGTTCTTCCGTTTTTTAATTATCCTTACCTACTTACTATTCCTTAGTAGAAAGAATTTGATTAAAATATAAATACAAAGAAATAGAATTAATTCTACCTTTTTTGGACAAAACGTTTAGCGTTATAACACCCCTTTTTATATATTTTCACCTACCTTTTTTTTTACAAGTACTTGATTATTAGTGAATAGTGATTTTAGATACTATTTAAAAGACTATGAAACAACTACAAATAGAAGCCTCATCTCGTACCAATGGCTCATCGAAATTGAGCTAAAAACTATAGTAATACATTAACCAACTTAGATTTGAAAAGATAGCTATTTCTTTTGAAGATTTTACGATAATGATGCTGCTTTTTGTTGAAGTTTTTTCCCTACCTTTAAGTGTTAAATTATGAGCTAAGTAACGACAAAACAATAACTTGAACATCTAGGACGAAATTTTTATTTCGTCGTTACTAAGAATGATTCTACTAAATTAGGATTATTGCTCAATAATACTAAGAACTAAAACGAAGAACTATGATTAATGACAAAAAACTATTCTTAGGTAGTTGCTTTGCGCTCATCACGACTGCTCTTTCCTTTAGCTTACGCGCAGGAATACTACCACAAGTCCAAGCTGATTTAGGCCTCTCTGGCGAACAATTAGGTTTTATTAATTCCATGTGGTTTTTAGGCTTTCCAATTTCAATGATTATTGGTGGATTAATCTATCACTCGGTTGGTGGTTCTAAGATCATGCAATTTGCTTTCTTAGCACACACAATTGGTATCATTGGAACTATTTATGCTGGAAGTTATACTGGATTACTGGTCGCTTCTCTTTTGATAGGCTTAGGAAATGGATGTACGGAGGCTGCCTGTAATCCTATGATTGCGGATGCCTACGAAGGAAATAAAATGAGCAAAATGATGAATCGCTTCCATATGTGGTTTCCTGGTGGAATTGTATTGGGAAGTTTATTGTCACTGTTGATGGATTCTATAAACCTATCGTGGCAAACTCAAATCTGGGTGATCATGATACCTACCCTAATTTATGCCTATCTGTTTTGGGGAGAAA
Organism: uncultured Saprospiraceae bacterium; assembly: GCA_937973945.1. Taxonomy (GTDB): domain Bacteria; phylum Bacteroidota; class Bacteroidia; order Chitinophagales; family Saprospiraceae; genus JAFMDF01. The sequence goes on from CALJIY010000057.1 coordinate 18,350, forward strand.
AATGGCCAGAGGCCAAATCCAAAGCAGCCGAGTCGATTAGCGGCAGTATTCAAGGCATGATGACGCCCTTATTTATATTCATGTTCTTTTGTATGGCGGTTACTGCCTCTTCAGAATTTGGAACGACGCAATGGGTTCAGCTTATCTTAGCTAAAAGTGGAGCTAGTCCAATGTTGGTCTTAGCCTTAGTAACCGGATTAATGGCCATCGCAAGATTCTTTGGTGGAGAAATGGTGGCCAAATTTAGCATGACTGGTGTACTATTGGGTTCCGCCATTTTATCTACTATCGGTTTATATATGTTTAGTACGATGACGGGTGCAATGGTATATGTTGCTGCCATATTTTTTGGATTAGGAATAGCTTATTTCTGGCCAAACATGATTGGATTTGTGGCAAAATATATTCCTAAAAGTGGCGCGCTAGGTTTATCTGTAGTCGGTGCAATGGGGATGTTTGCCAATGTATTTATGCAACCTGTGTTTGGTTCGATGATTGATAGCAATAGGACGAAAGCTATAGCGGAAGGCATAACAGGAGATCAATTAGAATTAGTCACTGGACAAAATACGCTGTTCACGATGATGCTATTTACAGCCTCTTTAATTCTTTTGTTCAGCATATTACATTTTTGGATGCGCGGGAAAGAACCCGAGGGGCAAGTATTGGCTCATTAGATTTAGGTACAAGTGTTAAACTAAGACAGCGACCATACAGAGTATGGTCGCTGTCTTTTTCATCTACTTGAGATTACTGGTTTATTTATATACCAATAAAGTCAGTGATGATAATTCTTTCTGTGTTTGTTGTTAAGAAGGTCATATGTCGCTTTTTTT
>CALJIY010000058.1 GCA_937973945.1 uncultured Saprospiraceae bacterium
CATCATTGAAATCACCATCTTGATTCCAGTCTCCCCAACAGCCAATTCTTATATCTCTACTAACTTCAGTAACTTCAAAATTCCATCCTGTACCTTTGTCACCATCTGGACCAAGAGGAGGAAAACTTTTAGTATACCAAAATACGGTAAGACAACCACTTACGTTATCACATTCCGCTTCTGCCCAACCAGCACCAGCTGTAACACCTGGTATACCAGAATTAGCTGTACTATTAGGACCACTAATTACAGCACCAGTATTGCTATTAGTCAATACCATTGAACCAACAGAATTTCCTGCTATCGCAATACCATCAGCTCCATCTACATCTTCACAGGTACCAGCATATATTCTAAATTGATCACCTTCAGTTACATCAAATTCAGAAAAAGTAATTCTGACCCTTGAATCCATCGGAGAATCAGGACAGAATGTCCATCTAAAATCTCCATCATACCAGTAAGCACCGGTCCATTCCCCGAAACTATCAGAATATAATCCAGAGCCTCCATCATCAGTGTATACACCTGGACCTAAAGTAGTTCCAGCATGGTCACACTGGATGAAATCTCCATTTTGTGATGCACCGCCGTCGTTAGAAGTATTCAATGCAGTTTGTGCATTTATACTACCAATCAGACACCAGGCAAATAAAACCAAGAAAACTGATTTCCAGTTTCCCGGTCGAATAAGCGTACTCGCTTTTTTCATAGGACTAGTTTTGAATTTTGGTTAAAAAAATAAAAGGTTAAAAAACTGTATTTTGTAATGCTTAATGAAGCAAAAGTTAGAATGGTCAATTATAGAAACCTGTTAACTATGCAGCATTGCATTACTAAAAAGATTGTTGTTGAGTTGATTGAAATTTTTCTTATCTCCTTAGTCTGCTAGACTCGCGTACTTTGTACAATGGCATTTACTCTTTCGTCTGTGAGGGTAAAATGGACCGTTTTTTCGTCGATACTAAGCAGTAGAATAAATCAATATCAGCTCGTTTGTAAGATGTTCCAGATTGGTTTTTAAGGTTTTCCTTTCTCGGCTAAGGGCATTTATTTATTATCCTAATGAATTAGAATTAACTTTCCCTTCGATCAAAATCCTTTGTGAAATCTGAACAAATTCTTGGCATTGCCAAGTCCAAACTGATATGTTTATGTTGTTGTGAAAAAGGAGAACAGGTAGGATAACTATGCATATAATTATGAGCTATTATCTGTTTGATCATGAGATTGTAGTTAGTGTTGGATTATGCTTTTACTTTATAATTCGTTATAACAAAAAGGGAATATATTCTTTCAGTACTGGGTATTTGGGATATGTCCGCATTGGCATAGTTATTGAAAAAAGAAAAGAAAGAAGTGGAAGTTAACGTTCCACTTCATTCATATAATACGGAATTAATCTCAGTCGTACAGGCCATTCTAATAATGACCTTTATATCTTAGAAGCGTAAAGATTAAGTAGATTAAGTTTGTTAAAAAGTGAGGCACTTAGGCCTCACGAAATGGTCTTAACCAAACTTTGTTAATCTCATGCTCTTTGTTCTGTTAATTCTGCAAGTTTACTCGCCACAATTATATTGTTAGCAAAGAAATTACAGTCCTTCATTTGAGCATCAAACGAAAGATAGATGGACGAATTTGTACAATACAAAGACATCCCTAAGAAAATCTTAGAATTTTTTGTTACTTAAATCGGCAGGGTTTGAAACAAATCATGCTAATTGTTAACGAACAACAATAACTTGGTATACTAAGCCAAATTGAGTTGTCTTAACATGCTTGTTTTTAAGCTAATAAGGAAGTTGTACCCCATCTCTTGTTAGAGATGAATACAGGTTATTAATGGTGAGATTGAAATTCCGTACGCTACAAATGTAGCTAAGATGATGGTGCGGTTTTATACCCTATTACAGGTATTTTAGAGATTAATATATTTTAAACCGCTTTGATTTATGAATACAAAGTTGGTTAAATTGAGTATATAATGCAAATTTTCATCTTTATTTTTTCAAATCTTTTAATTCCTTTTTTCTTATCCTATTGATAATCAATTAGTTTACGTATGAAATAAAATTTCACTTTTTCATATATATGTCTATTTAACTATCTGTTTACAGATTATTCAAGGCTGTTTTAAAAGTAATCAAACATCTTTTTCTTGCTTCTTTATGATCTACTATTGGTTCTGGATATTTATCTGTACCATATTCTGGTATCCATTTCTTTATATATTTCAATTCTTTATCAAATTTTTGCTGCTGTGAGGTCGGATTAAAAATTCGAAAATAAGGTGCAGCATCGGTGCCACAACCAGCAGCCCACTGCCAACCTCCATTATTACTAGCTAAGTCGTAATCCAATAATTTTTTGGCAAAATAAGCTTCCCCCACTCTATAGTCCATTAATAGATGTTTTGTAAAAAAACTAGCGGTAATCATTCTTACTCTATTATGCATAAATCCTGTGGCATTCAATTCTCGCATACCCGCATCCACCATCGGATAGCCAGTATGGCCAGTACACCATTTTGTCAATTCGTCGTCGTTGTGCCTCCATGGAATATTTTCATACTTTGGCCTAAATGGTCGCTCTGCAACATGAGGGAAGTGAGCTAAGATGGTCGCATAGAAATCTCTCCAAATTAGTTCGTTCAAATAGGTTTCATTCAATTGCTGTGCCTTCTGGGCTTTCTCTCGTATGCTGATCGTACCAAATCTAAAATGAATACCCAATTGAGACGTACCTGCTATAGCTGGAAAATTTCTAGTTTGATCATATTTCTTTATCAACCCTCTAGTAACTGTATTAGTGGGAATAATCTGTGTCGATCGCTCAAAATTCATGGACTTCAAACTAGGTATCAACACTACAGATGCTTGCCAAAAATTCTCAGCATATTTTAAACTTGGATATTGCTTTAGATAATACGACACAGGCTTCCCTTTTACATCTTTACTTATTCGACTATCGAGCTTCGCCTTCCATTTGCGAGAAAATGGCGTGAATACCACATAAGGGGTGCCATCATCTTTTAGTATCTCCCCCTTTTCAAAAATTAAGTGATCTTTAAAAGTATGAAAAGTAATGTCTTGCTGTGCTAATAGATTAGAGACCTCTTTATCTCGGCTAATTGCGTATGGTTCAAAATCACGATTGGTGTATACCTCTTTAATCGTATAAGTCTGGAGCAACTCTTGCCATATTTTAAGTGGTTCTCCATATTTCACTATTAAAGTAGATCCCAACTTATTTAATTCGGTCTGCATATCTTCCAATGCATCATGAATGAAGGTGACCCTTGCGTCCTTTCTATCTTCTAGCTGATCCAAAATATGGGTATCAAAAATAAATAATGGAATTACTGGATGTGCTCCCTTTAGGGCATGAAATAAGCCCGCATTATCTTCTAACCTCAAATCTCTTCTAAACCAAAATAAGTTAACCGTTTGCATAAGTTGTTTGTTGATAAATGGCGTAATAGTGGTCGAAGACCTAAATCCTTGGCAGTTTAAATGGTTTCTTTTTCCGTAATACTGCGTTGTTCGTCAATCAGGTAGCTAAGGCTATCTTCCTTTCTCACGCCTTGTCTTACAGAAAAACAACCTCATTTAAACCATCAATTACTTATGTCCTCGACCACTAGTTTTCTCCTTTTCCTAACCATAATACAGGAGATTTGTTCATGTCCTTTTTTATACTCAATTTTGCGAGTAATTTTTTAGCCGACTTCTAAGCATTGACAAAAAAATAAGTATCAATAAATGTCTTCAAAAACATCCAGGATTTTAGCCTTTTCTATTTCCAATCTCTTTCATCCGCTATTGGTCCTAAGCTATATGCTAGTCCTATCCATCTTAATCAATCCTTATGCTTTCGGCGTAAGTCAGATTGGCGAAGGCAGGACTAGTTTCTATCTTTTGAGCGTATTTGGAAGTACCTTTCTACTTCCTGTTATCTCTATCGTCTTAATGAAAAATCTGGATATGATTGGTTCTTGGGATATGAAAGATCGAATGGATAGAATCGGTCCTTTTTTTGCCGCAGGCATGTGGTATCTATCCCTATGTTATAACTTTTACCAAGTACCCAATATGCCTTTATTGGTAAAATCAGCATTTGTAGGGGTAACCATTGCGCTATTTTTTTCTTTCTTTCTAAATCTATTCTCAAAAATAAGCTTACATGCGGTAGGAATGGGTGCCTTAGTAGGGTTTATTCTAGTTAGTATGCTATTAAGTAATTATAACAGCATTAGTTTAGGCGAATGGACGATACATATCTATTTGGTATTATTCCTTGCTATATTTTTGGCGGGCATTGTTGGTTCTGCTCGTTTAATTATTGAAGATCATCTACCTAATGATCTATATGGCGGATATTTGGTAGGGATGGCTACTCAGATGATTGCTTTGCAGGTGGTGACTTAGTGTAGTGGGAAGAAAATCTTAAATCATACATCTGATATCATACATCATAAATCCATTACGGTTTGAACTAGATGGATTTATGATGTATGATTTATGATGTAAAATTTATGATTTACGCAAATAGCATTGAAGAAATGCAACTTATCAATCTACCGTACTATCCTCAATCACCAAGAATTGCTTTTTTAAAGGATCTAAATGCTCTAATAAGGTATCAAAAAAGGAACGTCCATATTTTAAATACAGCGACAAGAAATTATCATGTCGTTCTTGCAATCCATTTTTTGGGTATAGTTTATCTTTAATGCCCGTGATTTGTTTCAAAGCAGTTTCATGTTTTTGCTTTTCCGCTCGTAATAATCTACTTTCTAATTGATCCAATACTTTTAGTTGTTTGCTTTTCTCTGCTTGTATAGCCTTCCCTAAATTTTGGTCAATACTTTTAGCTTTCTCTGCAATTTGGTCAAATGCTTTTGAAACGGTTTCTTTTTCTTCTTTTATTTCTAAAGTAGTATTCGTATTGCTATCAATAAACGATCGAATGACGGCATCTTGATCTTCAAATATTTGAGGAATACTAAGTGATAATTTATTTACTTTTTTAGCCATTCCTTTGTCCAACCACATCACAGAATTCCGACGAATAAGCATTGGGAAATTCACATCAAAATGTGCAAATTGAGATTTTCGTTCTAACCAATAAGCCAACTCCCCTCCCCCACCTATATAGGCAAGATTAGGCATGACCACCTCTTGATATAAGGGGCGCATTACTACATTTGGACTAAAGTACTCCGGGTGGTTTTCTATCTCTTGAATCATCTCCTTCTCTGTAAAATGATAATCTGTATTGAGCACTTGATAGCTCCCATCTTCATAGACTATACGTTCTCTTAAGTTCTTTCTGAGATAGAAAAAATTGATTGGTCTTGGAAATGCTTGTTGCTTAAAATTGGCTTCTTTTTCCAAACGATCACTAGTCGCTTCGATTAATGCTTTGGAGGGTCGATTAAGTATTTCTTCTTTGATATATGGAATAAACTGTTGCTTCAATTTTGGATGATTCATACCTAATACAACCAATCCATAATCTTTAAATAGCCCGTGTACTAACTGAATTGTGGCTTTTGAATACAATTGATTCTCTGTATACGCTTTTTCAATTAAAGTATAAATTTCTACTGCTTTTTCTGATGTACCAAGGACTTCTTTTAGTTCTGCTAAGGTAGGCTTCAAGGAAGCAGTAGACATCATCCCAACAGATCCTTTTTCCTCATTCTGCCATTCTATTTTTTTGCCAAATAAATTTACATAATTAACCTCTTCAAAATCATGATCTTCTCCTCCAGTTACAAAGAATGGAACAAAATTATTAGCAGGGTAAGCCGTCTTCAATTGCTCACATAAATTGATGCACGAAATGATTTTATAAATATAATAAAGCGGTCCTGTAAACAGACTAGGTTGATGTGCGGTAATAATGGTAAAGGTAGTATCCTTGGCTAAAGCAGTAATATGATCTTCTACCTTTTGAGATTTACTCAATCCTTGATATTGTTCCTGCAAGACCTCCATCAAAGCTGTTCGATTAATTGATGCTTTACTTTTGTCGGTCATTACTTGTTCAAACGATTCTATATTGACCTGATATTTATAAAAATCAGCCAGTTTCGCTAGGCCATTGGTATAGGAAACATCCTTGTAGGATAATTGAGGTACATTCTGAAAGGGTATCCAGTGTAATTTCATAGTAGAAATTGGTCTTTAGTTGTTTAATAGGACCGCAAAGTACAAATTCAATTATTTAATACTAGCGGCAAGGCTCAAATTAATGCACTTAAATACAAACTAAAATGGGATTCGTTCAATGAGCGGACTAAAAAGCTATATCCTCTAGTAATAAGGATTGTATAATGCTCTTGAGTTTTTTATCTTTAGGAGTCTTTGTTTTAAAAGAAAAATCACAGTCTATGAAAAATATGATGTCTTCTGCAGATTGGCTCACCAGAGAAGAGCGAAAAATATTATTGCAGAAAAGTGATTGGCGGGGTTTATTGGAAGTCCTCTTTACTTGGAGTTTAATCATTGGCGCATTTGCTTTGGTGATCTATTTTCCTCATCCATTGAGCTACATCGCTGCTTGGTTAGTCATAGGTGGGCGACAGTTAGCCTGCTCTATTATCATGCATGATACGGGACACTTCGCCTTATTCAAGTCTAAGCGGCTCAATAATTTTGTTGGAAAATGGCTGGGTGCTTACCCGGTTTTAAGTGATTTGAGTGCGTACCGTCCGTATCACAACATACATCATGTGCATACAGGAACAGAGGAGGATCCAGATTTACTATTAACTACTGGTTATCCTGCCAGAATGATTAGTATGATCCGAAAGTTTTTTAGAGATCTTAGTGGACTAACGGGGATCAAATCACAGATCGCCTTTACCATGATGCAGTTAGGTATTTTAGAATACAATTTGGGTAAAAAGGTGGTTTGGACAGATCCTACGCAGCGACCCATTAAAACGATCCTTTACAATGGCATTACTAATCTTACAGGGCCTATTGCTGCTAATATTATCATCTTCACTATTCTTTGGGCGATAGGACATCCGCATTTGTATTGGTTATGGATTATTGCGCTATTCACCACTTATCAATTGTTCATTCGAATACGATCCATGGCAGAGCATTCTATGGTGATCCAATCAGGAGATCCACACACCAACACTAGAACAACTTATGCCAATCCTATAGAGCGTCTATTCTTTGCGCCTCATTATGTGAATTATCATGCAGAGCATCATTTAATGATGGGGGTTCCTCCTTATAATTTGCCCAAAATGCACCAGTTGCTTTTGAATAAAGGTTTTTATGAAAAGGGTATTTTAGAAAAGGGCTATTTTTCTTTGATAAAGAAGGCGATTATTTAACAAATTTGAACTATCAACAGTAGAAATTTGTCAAATAGATAGATATTAGGCTTGTTTCTAAATAATAAACACATATCTGAAAATATCTTTTTTCGTTATTTTCCTTCAAAAAATAAGTCCGTAGCTAGGCTATGCACTGATTTTTTGAAGAAAACTAACAAAAAAATCTATAATTCATATACGTATTCCTTATTTAGGAACAACCCTATTTTTCACAAAAAAAATCAATGGATAAACC
>CALJIY010000059.1 GCA_937973945.1 uncultured Saprospiraceae bacterium
TGGGAATGGAGAAGTGCGGGTACCACTTAAAGTCGATTCAGTCGTAATTGACTTACCGTCAGAGTATGGTTTGACGCCAGGAACCTTTAATTGGAAATATAATCAAAGTTGCGGAGATTTAACTTCCACAGCCATCGCTGCCTCTGCATCCACAGGACTTATTTCCTTTACCAACGCAGGCGGAGGCGACTTTCCTAGGGCAGATGATTGCGCTGGAAATAAAGTGGCCTATCAACTGTGCTATACGATAGAAAAAACAGGGACAGCTGTTCCAACCCAGTATCGATTTCCAATAAAAATTTATGGCCGAGATGAATCCAATAATGTACAAATATTGACGGACTCCGCGACTATTGCAGAAGTAAAACCTGAATTAATTCTAAGCGCACTCTCCCCTATACTTACACCAGCAGATGGAGGTGCTTGTGAACCCGCTTTCTTCGATTTTAAAATTCAGAATAATACTTCCTACGATGCTAGCTATGTATATCTTGCTGCGGAATCCAATGCAGATATAACGATGGTATGGGCCGATGATGGAACCAATGTGTATACCGATCCAATTGATTCTATAGATGTTAGCACCTATGGTACCAACAGCATTTTTGCCAAATTAGGAACGATTAAATCTGGGGAAACTAGAATCGTACGGGTATATGGAAATACCAATACTTGTGAAGGAGATTTTAATGTTTATGCAGATTTTGGATGTAATTACCCTAGCCTATTAGCACCCAACTTGGCCTCTTCGACTATACAACAAACTTCCGCTCAATACAGGGCACAAGATCCTAACATAGCCAATCTCCCAGGCCCTGAAATCAATGTAACAGAACTATGTAATATTCAAACAGTAGAAGTAGATATTCGAAATATTCGACTAGGTAATTTATACAATGGGAATATACAATTCGACTTGCCAGAAGGGGCTAGTTTCATAAGTGGATCCGCACAATATCTTTTTCCGAATGCAGCAGTTTATAATTGGGAAACGATCTCTCCAAGCGATATAACGCAAGCAACTACTAGTAATTTGAATCTAGATTTATCCAATCAAAAGCCGTTCAATACTTCGTGTGGTTTGCCTGGTTCTGATGAATTTTCTTTAAGTCAATTTCGTGTAAAATTTGATATAGAATTTACAGCTTGTCCAACAACAGCAACAGATTATGTGTCCTATACTGCATCTGGTGAAAACTACTGTGGCGTACTCACTAGCACACAAGGAGTACTAAAAGTCAATTATATTGGCAACTCCGCTGCCGTCAATGATTATACCATAAAGGCACCAATCACACCAATTGAAATATGCGCTAGATTAGGAGAAACACAAATAATAAGTGACACTTTTATCCTAACTAATATTGGTGGCTATGGTGTAGCAAGTGGAACTTCAACAGGGATGGAAGTTTCAGAATTAACCACAACTTTTGATACCACCAACTTTCAAATTTCAGGGATTAGCTTGAATGCAGGATTCAATCCTCCTACTTTTGATTATGATGCAGAAGGAAATTTAGTTATTTCTTCCAATGTCCCTGCTGGAATAGAAGTAGACTCAATCTACCCAATGATAGTAACTTATAATTTAGTAACGAAAGTGCCAGATATATGTGAATTGTCTGTCACTGCTTTATGTTATTCATTAGTCGTCAGAACCTCACCAGATATTTCTTGCCTAGCCAAAGGTTTAGATTGTACCGCTTCGTTTACCTCAATTGCTGGCCATGAATTTACAGTTAGAACCTTTAACTGCTGCCAAGTTGATTATGGGGATTTGCCAGATTTGGCAGCTGGCACTACTGGTAACAACGACTACGAAACCAATCACGATAATGGAGGCCCTAGTCACATTATTATAGATGGGCTAATGTTGGGGGATACCGTAGATGCAGAATTAGATGGTGTACCAGATGATCTTGCCGTTGGAGATGATACCGTAGATGGTCATGATGACGAGGATGGCGTAGCTATTTATCCATCTATTGATTTTATTCATGGAAATACGATAAGACTCCCCTTAGAAGTAACAAATACGACTGGAGATACGGCCTATGTAGAAGCATGGATCGATTGGAATGGCGACGGTATGTTTGATAGTTCGGAAATGGTGGCAGATTTCAAAGATAATGAAGATGGGGTTTTTCCACCCTATATAGAATTCACGGTTCCAACACATGCCCTAACAGAGGAATTATTAGGATTTAGAGTGCGACTAAGTAATACCGATAACATGACTCCTTATGGACGAGTAGCATCCGGAGAAATTGAAGATTATTTAATAAGCCTAGCATGTAAATCTAATATTTGTATACCTGTACGAGTAACTAAGGAATAGCAATTAAAACAATATTTAATACCCAGTTTATCCAAAAAAAATGACCTCGCTACAATAGTAGCAAGGTCACCTAACAGTTCCAACGGAGCAACATCTTGTAACAAATGACGAAGTCGTGGGAACATCTAGCTGTCAACGTTTTTCAAGTCTTGATACTTGATCTTGACACTTGATCTTGAGCTTTTCCATCCTAATTCCCCCCACCCAAAATCATAGGCAAACCACCACTCTCACTTCCGCCAACAATAATCACCTTTGAGTTCGGAGAGTTCGCCAATTCCAACGTCGCATCAATCCCTTTATCCTTCAAAATATTCTCCGTCAAACTCTTACTAATAATGGCATTCGCTTCCGCTTTAGCTCTAGCCTCAATCACTTTTCGCTGAGCCTCTTGCTCCTCCTGCTGGATAATATATTTATATTTAAGAGCCTTTTGTTCCGCTTCAATTTTTACTTCAATCGCATTCTTTACTTTTTCTGGTAATTCAATATCTCGAATCAAAGTAGCTTTTAGTTCAATAAAATTTCTATCTAAGCTTTCGAATAATTTCTCTTGAATTAAATTCTGTACCTCATCTCGCTTAGAAGAATACAATTCCTCTGGCTCAAAACGACCAATGACTTCTCTCACTGCGGAACGCGTCTCTGCCCGTACTAAAGTCACCATATAGTCTCGACCAAATTTCTCGTGAAGGTCTCCTATTTTATCATATTTAGGATTCAAACGTACGGTAACGTCTACTTTCAAATCTAGTCCATTTCTAGATAACACCTCCATTTCTTCCTCTAATGTCTGCTCCCGAACCTGATACACATACATTTCATTCCACGGAGCTACTATATGAAAACCAGGTGTGTAAATGTCATCTTTTATTAATCCATCTCCAAAACGCTCGAATAAAACCGCTCTTTCCCCTGGATTAACCGTAATAAAAGTACTATTCGCAAAGGTCATTAAGACCATTAATAAGAAGAAGCCAAAAATGGCATACGTCATCAATTTACTTTGATTCATATTATTATTTTATATTTTTAGTTATTTTATAACTGGCCTTATTAAACCATTTTACATGTCATAACAAATTGTAGCCCAATAAAGTTTAGACAACAATTCGTTAAACATCAACAAAGTAGGGTAAAAAAAGGAGGATTTATAGGAAGGGAGAATAAATAGCTATTCTAAATACCTATTAAGGAACGACGCACAACTTAAATGTACAACTAATCTTTATCTTTTAAACCCTCCTTCTGAATGAATGATTTGCCCAGTGATCCATTCCGCCTCCTTACTTATTAAGTAGCCTATTAAATTGGCCATATCTGTTGGCTGACCGATTCGTCCCATAGGAAAACTTTTGACAAGATTTCCTTTTAAGGTGCTATCCATCCATCCCGTATCATTTGGCCCGGGATTAACTGCGTTGATTGTTATCCCTTTAGCTGCAATTTCACTGGATAAGGTATAGGTCAGATTTTCAATGGCACTTTTCGTGATGGCATACGCTATTTCATTGGGCATCTTACCTAAAGATTGACCAGAAGTAAGACTTACAATTCTACCACCCTCTTTAAATTTAAATCGCTTAATAAATTCTATGGTCAGTAAAGTGGTCGCTCTTATATTTAGTTGATAATGCTTATCTAATTCTTTTGCAGTTATATTTTCTATGGTCGTTTCCGTACTATAAGTAGCATTATTGATAAGAATAGATGGCTTACCTAATTGTTCCGCTACCCTATTAAAAAGTACCTCAATGGCATTCTCTTCCGTTAGATCTAATTCTAATTTTTCACATCTTACTCCGAATTGTTTTACTTCTTGTGCAATGAGTTCTGGCTCGTTATTAGCTATGCCCCATGGCATTTGATGATCATATTTTTTCCAATAGGTAAAAAACACATCGCATCCCTTTTTCGCTAGTTCCACACAAATAGCCTTTCCTATTCCTTTTATACGACTTGCTCCTGTTACTATTGCTATTCTATTTTCCATTGTATTTTTAAACTACAACAAGGCAGCATTATAAGTAGGCAGATCCTGCAACAAATCCACTCCATTACGGCCCAAAGAAATCAACATTCTTTTAGCTCGAATAAAGGTTTTCCGACGAGCATCTGCATAGTTGGAAGCATCACTAAATAAACTTTCTATTTTCACGCCCGCATCTCCAGACGAATGAATAAATTCCCCATTCCCAATGTAAATACCAACATGAGAAATTCGCTCTTTCTTTTCAGGCGTAGCTGCTCGTCCAAAGAACAACAAATCGCCCGCTTTTAAATTATCAAAATTATTACCCGCATTAATCTCCACCCCTGCATGAACTTGCTGTGAAGCATCTCTAGCGATTTGTATGCCATTGAGATAAAAAACCATTTTGGTAAACCCACTGCAATCTACGCCTTTGCCAGAAGTGCCTCCCCATACATAAGGCCGACCTAAAAACGTCTTTGCGGTAGCAATAATGTTTTTCGCAGTAGGCGATCTTGTAGCTAACCAAGTATCATAATTGATCACTTCTTTCTCCTGAACATAGGCGATTCGTTGATCGGGATATTGGACTTGAATAAAGCCTTTTTCCGCACCAATGGATTTAAGCAAATTACCACTCGTTAGGTCTGAGACCCTAGTGCTTTTAGTGCTAGGCTCCGCATAAGAAAAACCAAAATCCTTTAGGTACATCACTTTCGATGCACCGATCCAATCTTTGTACCCCTCTTCATCCATCCACTCAAATCCGCCTTCGTCTAGCCATGCGATATAGCCGTCGGGCGTTTGAATTTTAAACCAACTATCTTCTTTGTCTAATATTTTTATGGGTGTGCCTAGTAAGGCTTGGGTGGTAAGTTCTTGAGAATGTCCTTTCTTCGATCGGATATTACAGACAGATACATTGACAATACCATATTCCTGCTCCCCTACTATTTCTGAAGGATAGGTTTTAATAGCATCTATTGTTTCAAAGCCAGCAACCGATAAACGAGAAAAAAGTTCTTCTTTAGCAACGGGTAGATTCGTCGTTCCGATCAATTTTATTTTATCCTGTTGAGGCTGGACTTGTATGTCAAAATTAGCGACTCGTTTATCTGGGGCCACTTCACTTTTTATCGTATCAACGATTGATATGGCCTCTGTGATGGCAGGTCCTGTATCGCAAGCCGTTAAGAGTAATAGGAATGATAGTAAAAGTAGTTGGCTTCTCATAGGTTTTGGTATTTATATATGGGGTCGAAGATATAAATTTTATTCCAAATTTTTATTACCTATTTTGTTCTTTATTCGCTCTGTTGCTAATGATAGTATAATAAACCATAGCAATAAATGAAAAAAACATTACCACAAGCAAAGGCGGGGAAATTTTTCTATAAGTAGCTCCACTTAATTCAAAGACATCCGTAAAATCATAGACTTGATCTAAAGTTAATGATAGGGAGATTATGGATACTAACCCCATTACTATCGTAGCTATAATACTTTTTTTGACGTCTGTCATTTAGGTTTTAAACTAGCGAGTTAGTTTTGATAATAAAGCCAGATGACAGGCATTTTAAAAATGCCAGTCATCTAATAATTGCACAGGATCGTCGAGGTTTGTAACCATACCCGTCAGGCTAAGAGACGGACTCTTGATGGCAGAAACTTAGAAAGTGGCTGTCATCTGGGTTATTGGGAAAGATGACAGTCATTTTGAAAATTTCTGCCATCGAATTTCTGCCTTAATGATGAGGCTCCGACTCCACCACTTCCGTAATAGTCGGCGCTTTCCATTTTTCATAGCCAATCGGATTACTAGAAGCTTTACTAACGGCCACGCCTGTTCGCTTTTTATCTTGAATCATAGCGATGGTCATAATAACACCCGTTACAATAATGATGAATAATAAAATACCTGGTTGGAATCCGGCTACTTTAGCTTCATCTGGAATTGCATAATATAATAGCACCGTAATCAACCCTCTAGGAGCAATAAACAATTGAGGTAATATATCCGCACCTAAGAATATTCTAAGCAATACTACTCTAATTAGGTAGATAGAAACTAAAATT